>JALYNE010000102.1 GCA_030773375.1 Pseudomonadota bacterium | reverse complement strand
CTCCTTACCTTCGAAGGAGAGGAGCCGGTCGAGACGTTGCTCGAACGTGCCGGCCGGATGCCGCTCCCGCCCTACATCGCGGGCAAGCGCGCCGCCGACGAGCGCGACCTCCGTGATTACCAGACGATGTTCGCCCGCGAAAAAGGCGCTGTGGCGGCACCGACGGCCGCGCTCCACTTCACGCCTCGCCTGATGGAGAGTCTTGAAGCCGCTGGCATCAAACATGAAACCCTCACCCTTCATGTCGGGGCGGGCACGTTCCTGCCGGTCAAAGCCGAAGATACGGCCGAGCACGTCATGCATTCCGAGTGGGGCCGGATCGATGCCGCGACCGCTGCGCACCTCACCGCCGCCCGCAGGGCCGGCGCCCGGCTTATCGCTGTCGGCACGACCTCGCTTCGGCTTCTGGAAAGCGCCGCGGATGCGGAGGGGAGGGTGCAGCCGTTCGAAGGGGACACCGACATTTTCATTACCCCCGGCTATTCTTTCCGCGCCGTCGACGGTCTCATCACCAACTTCCACCTGCCGCGATCGACCTTGTTCATGCTGGTTTCGGCGTTGATGGGGCGCGAGACGATGCAAGCCGCTTATGCTCATGCGATCGCCGCCGACTATCGCTTCTACAGCTACGGCGACGCAAGCTTGCTGCTGCCAGAGCCAAGGTGAATGCCGGCGGCGTGCGCCCCGGTTCTGGTGTCCCCCCCCCGGAACAGCCCGCACCCGCACTTGTTGAGCGCCAAACAGGAGGCCCCCAATGCTGTACCGCCGGCTCGGACGAAGTGATCTGCAAGTGTCGGAAATTTCCCTTGGCTCCTGGCTCACTTACGGTCTGGGGGTCGAAGCGGAAGCGGCCAAAGCGTGCCTGGAGGCAGCGTTCGATGTTGGCATCAACTTCGTCGATACGGCGAACGTCTACGGTCGCGGAGCGGCCGAGACCTTCCTGGGAGAGGCGCTCCGGGCAAGACCGCGGGACAGCTACGTGCTCGCGACCAAGGTCTACTTCCCGATGGGACCCGAGGATAAGGGCCTCTCGCGCGTACAGATCCGGAAGCAGCTCGACGCCTCGCTCCAGCGCCTTCGCACCGACTATGTCGATCTTTATCAATGCCATCGCTACGACACTTCTGCTCCGCTCGAGGAGACCATGGATGCGCTGAGCGAGGCGGTTCGTAGCGGCAAGGTGCGCTACATAGGATTTTCCGAATGGCCGGCCGAGGGGATCAGGGCAGCGCTTAATATGCCCGATGTGGAGCGGTTCGTTTCAAGCCAGCCCCAATATTCGCTGCTGTGGCGCAAGCCGGAGGAGGAGGTGATCCCGCTGTGCGCGGCGAACGGCATTTCCCAGATCGTGTGGTCGCCGCTTGGGCAAGGCGTTCTCACGGGCAAGTATTTGCCCGACCAGCCGCCGCCGCCGGGGACCCGCGCCACCAGTGACGAGATGGGCGGTTTCATCGATCGTCTGATGCAGCCGAAGCTATTGAGAGCTGTACAGCGCTTGCAGCCGCTGGCGGCGGAGGCCGGGCTCAGCCTTGCTCAGTTTTCACTGGCCTGGGTGTTGCGGGAGCCCAATGTCGCCTCCGCCATCATCGGAGCGTCGCGCCCGAAGCAGGTGCGGGAGAATGCGGCAGCGTCCGGCGCACGCGTCGAAGCGGGTTTGTTCGCCGAGGCTGAGGCTATTGTCGCCGAAGCGCTGGAAGGCTGAGATCAGCCCAAGCTTTGAAGGTTCGGTAGGCGCTCCGCCAGTGCAGCGATCGCCTGCCCGGAGAAGCTGGGTGTGGCGACACCATCTATTTCAACAGCCCGCTCAGGCGTTAGCGTAGCCTCCGCCTGCAGGTCGTCCTCGAGCTGCAACCACGCGCGAACCGCACCTTGGAGGCTCGTGACTTCCGGTAGCTGCTCGCCGCCACGCCTGACGTTCTCGAGCGCGGCGCTCATAGCCCAATCGATTTCCTCTGTCCTCGCCACGTGTCTTCGAGCTCCCTCAACACACTCATTGGTCATAGCCGGCAAACCAGCCGGCCAGGCCTTCACGCGACTAAGCGTCGGGCATAGCCATGATGTTCCTTGTAATTCTCGGGCCACGACACACCTTCGGCGATGAGAGTCTTGCCGACGCCGGCCTGCTCACCTCAGCAGCGGGGGCTCAGCGCGCGTCGGCCTCGTGGAATGAGAGAAGAGCAGCCAAGTGACCTCTATCTTCGGGACCGAAGTCCCAAATTATCTTTTCGCGGTGATCGGCGGCATCATCCTGCTGCTTGTCCTTCAGCGGCTGCCGGTGATCGGAGGCGTCATAAGGTTGCTCGTCTCGTGCGCGATCATCGGCCTGGTTGCGATGGTGGTCCTGGAGCGGGCATCTATCGATCCCGTCCTTGCGCCGCTGGCAAGCCGGTTCAACCTCGACCGGCAGGAGGTGGTGGGCTCGGAGGTGCGGATCCGCATGGCTTCGGATGGTCACTTCTGGGCCAATGTATCCATGAACGGGGCCAAACGGCGCATGCTGATCGACAGCGGTGCCACCATGACCGCGATCTCGGAGCGTACCGCTTCCGCCGCTGCTGTGGCGCCGGAGGCTGATCTCGTGCCGGTCGTTCTCCGAACGGCAAACGGGATGGTCCCGGCCAAGACGGCGCGCGTCCCGGAGCTTCGGCTCGGGAACATCGTTGCCCGCGACCTGAAGGTTGTCGTCTCGCCCGCCTTTGGTGAGATGGACGTCATCGGCATGAACTTCCTGTCGAAGCTCAAATCCTGGCGCGTCGAGGATGGAACCTTGGTGATGGTTCCCCATCATCCGCAACCTGTTTCGGCGGACGGAGCCTGATCGGCTTAGCTTGCGGATTCTTCGCTTCGAGCGACGCGACGCAACCCGGTTGTGGTGGCCGAGGCGCGCCTGCTTCCAACGGCTTAGCATGCATTCCTCGGCTTGTATTCAGTATTGGCCGTAACGGCCCTTGACGGAGGCGAGCAGCGCCGCGCTGTCGTAGCCGACACCATCCTTGAACACGATTTCCACCTTCTCGATGTCGGCGATCCGCCGTGACGGGTCGCCGCTGACGACGACCATGTCGGCGTTCTTGCCGGGAGCGATCGAGCCGATGCGATCCGCGAGCCCGAGATAGGTCGCTCCGTTCAAGGTTCCGATGCGGATCGCTTCAAGCGGCGTGAAGCCGGCCTCCACCAGCAATTCGATGGCGCGCTGGTCGCCGAACCCGGGGAGGACGTTGCCCGCCCCGGTCGGATCCGGCCCGGCGATCAGCAACCCGCCGGCCGCGACGAATGCGCGCTCGAGTTTGAGCTCGTTCGCCCAGAGGCGTGCCCGTGCGGCCGCCCGCTCCGGGGGCGTGGCGGCAGCAAGGCTGCGCAGGGTCAGGTAATCGGCGCGCGCCTGGGGGCTTAGCGCCTCGAGCACATGCGTGCTGAGCGGCCGGTAAGCGGGCGAGCTCGGCTCGAACACGGGCAGCGTCGAGGTGATTGCGACTCGCGCATCGACAAGTTGCTGGATCAAGGCGCGCGCTTCCTGGCCGTCTGCGTCCATACCGGCGAGTGTCGGCGCGCCCGCTGTGGATGGGCAGAGATCGGGCGCCTTACCGGGATCATTCTGGGTGTTGGCCCAGAAGCCATGCTCGAGGTCGTCGATGCCAAGTGCTGCTGCTTCCGGGTAAGTCACGGAGCAAAGATGGCCGGTTACCTTGATGCCCCGCCGATGCGCTTCATCGATTGCAGCTTTCAACTGCGCTCGGGTGATGTTCATGTAGGCCTTGAAGGACGTGACCCCCTGGTCGGCCCAATAGGCGACCATCCGCCGCGCCTCGTCCGCATCCTTGAGCTGATGCATCTGAATGAAGCGACTGTTCGGCCCTTCGAGATAGGGGCCGGTCACGTCCATGTGGGGCCCTGCCAGCGCACCGGCATCGATCTGCGCCTTCAGGTTCAAGTCGGCATAGGGCTCGACGCTTCCCGTGGTTCGGATGGTCGTGACACCGGCCGCCAGGTAAAGGCGGGGCGCGCTGAAGGTCATTTGCGGGACGAGCGGGCTCGGCTCATCGGAATGGCCGGCCGCGTCGAGACCCGGCCGCGCGATATAATATATGTGATTGTGCATCCCCACGATGCCCGGAATGACTGTCCTGCCGGTCATGTCGAGGATGGTCGCACCGCCCGGAACGCGCGCATCGGGCCCCGTGACGGCTTTGATCTTGCCGCCCTCGATAATCACCGTGCGATCCTCGAGCGGCGGAGCGCCGGTGCCGTCGATCACACGAACATGCCTCAGCACGATGGTTGGCGCGGTCACCTTCACGAATCGCGCGACGTTTGGGCCTGGTGCCACTGGGGGAGGGAGTATGCGCGCCGCGATATCCGCGCGAGGCGCGGGTGCGGCACCGATCAGCGCAGTCGCCGCCAGCAGCATCCCCACAAAGCTTTGCATCACACTCCTCCTGAGGCCTCTGGAGCGGCAGTCTCTTACGATGGGCGGTGGATGACAATGTCGAAGCTGGTGCGAGAGCAAACTTGCGGGTCTGCATCGTAGGCGCTCGCTCGCTGAAGCTTTCCCGACCATTCCTCCCGCGGGGCTTCCGGGCGCTGGAACTTCACGGGACGCTTCGACAGAAGGCTAAAGGCTCCACGGTTCTCAACGGCTTCGCAGCTATGTTGCGAGGGATGGCGGATCCGCCCGCCTGATTGCAGGGAGTTGTTCACCCCCCCAAGATCTGGGCAAGGGCAACAGCAGCTGCAGCCACAGAGGACGACCAGAACGTCAGTTGGGCTGCGAGCAACTCCCATTCGCTCATTATGATTTGACCTTCGGCCCCGAGTTTCAGCGCTTATGCCTGCTGGTCGATGGCCGCGCCTTAACAAAGGTTTATCGGTGTGCGGAGGGCTGCTAGACGGTAGAACGCCCCGGATGCAGACACTGCCGGGGCGCTCCTGCGGCAGAGAAGGGGGCTCTGCCTTTCGTCGCACCGCCAGGGAGGAGCGGTGCAATAAGTATAACCCACATCAGCCGAGACGGTGCCTCGTCTCATCGCTGGAAGAGCACGGCTGAAGGTGGCGCAGGGGAAAGGCCCTGTTTCGGCTGAGAAGCAATCCGGGAGGAGCCGACCCCGAACCATGCGCGACGAGTTGCACACAAGGCGCGATTGGGGGCGGCGGCGCTGTCTTCCTGTCGTAGCAGCGCCTATGGCGGCGCTATGCCCGCCGCGCCACTCTATCCTGCCTTGCTGCCCACGAACGAATTTCTGGACTATTTGGGCATCGGCGTTTTCGCCGTCTCGGGAGCGCTCGTTGCTGCGGCCAAGCGGCAGACGCTGGTCACATTCTTCTTCTTCGCAGTCGTGACAGGCGTGGGCGGGGGGACGGCCCGCGACCTCCTGATCGGGGCTCCTGTTTTCTGAATCCACGAAATTGGACGCTGCTCATCTGTTTTCTGGCAGCCGTCGGCGTTTGGATGACGCCGAGGAGCCTTTGGGGTGGGCAGGGCCTGGCGTGGTTTGATGCGTTGGGGCTTCCGAGCGTGGCCCAATTGGCAACAGCCAGTCCGCCCTCGGCTGAGGCTCTGCGGCTTGCTGGCCGCCGGGCAGGGGCCATGCCACACGCGGCCCTCTTTGTACCTTCTCCGTCCGCTTCGCGACGATGCTCCCGCTCACTCTGCCGGCTGTGGTCTCGCCTGGGCGAGTTGCGCTTGGAGCTTGCGCGATACTTCTTCGGGTGAGCCCGTGAGACGCGCCAGCCTTGAATAAAGGATCGGGATGAGGAAAAGGGTGATCACGGTTGAAATCGAGACGCCCCAGACCACCACGACGCCGATCGCCTGCCGGGCGGCGGCGCCGGCGCCCGATGCGATCATCAGCGGTACGGCACCAGCAACCGTCGCAATCGACGTCATCAGGATCGGGCGAAGGCGCCGCTGCGAAGCCTCGCGAATGGCGGCGCCGACGTCGCGCCCCTGGTCGCGAAGCTGGTTGGCGAACTCGACGATCAGGATGCCGTTCTTGGCGGCAAGCCCAACCAGCATGACGATCCCGATCTGGCTGTAGAGATTGAGCGTCTGCCCCATGGCCGCAAGCCCCACCGCCCCGCCGGCGACTGCGAGCGGGACGGTAGCGATGATCACCGCCGGATGCACGAAGCTTTCGAACTGCGCGGCCAGCAGGAGATAGACGACGAGGACCGTCAGGGCGAAGACCAGCCAGATCGAGCTGCCGGCTTCCTTGAACGACTGGCTTTCACCGCGGTAGCCGACCGCGCTCACCTCCGGGGATGCGGCGGCCTGCTGCTCGAGGAAGTCCAGCGCCTCGCCCAGCGAGTAACCCGGGGCAAGGCCGCCCGACAGCGTAATCGCCCTCAGCTTGTTGTAGCGGCCGAGATCGCGCGCGCCGGCCGTTTCGCGGAGCGTGACCAGGTTCGAGAGGGGGATGAGCGTGCCCGCACGGCTGCGCACGTAAATGGAGGCAAGGTTCGATTCCGCCGCGCGCGCCGCCGCTTCGGCCTGAACAACCACACGATATTCCTCGCCCCGATCGACATAGGTCGATACGCGGCGCGAGCCGAGGAGGCTTTGAAGCGCCTGGCTGACATCGGCAACCGACACCCCGAGATCGCCCGCGCGGGCCGTGTCGACATCGATGCGGATCTGCGGCTTCGATTCCTTGTAGTCGGAATCGAGGTTGATAATGCCCGGATTGTTTGCCGCGGCCGCCAGGATGCGGTCGCGCGCAGCCGCGAGCGTCTGGTAGCTCGACCCGGCAATCACGAAGCTTACCGGCTGCCCGCGCCCGCGGCCGATCGACGATCGGACAGAAGCATTGCCGCGGACTGACGGGAGCTGCCCCAGCATCTTGTTGACCTCGGTGACCACCTCCTGCGTGGTTTCCTCGCGCTCCTCCCAGGGCTTCAGGAAGATGATGAAGGTGCCGGAATTGAAGTCGTCGCTGGCGCCGAAACCGCCCGGCGTGCGCTGAATGACGGCACGCACCGCACCATCGTCGGCGAGCTGCAACAAGCGACCCTGCGCGTCCAGCATGTACCGGTCCATCTCGGCAAAGCCGGTTCCTTCAGGGGCCGAGACATTGGCGGTGAGGATGCCGACATCCTCGCTCGGGACCAGCTCGGATTGCAGCGTCGTGAACAGGCCGCCCGCCCCGAGCAGCAAAAGGCCAAGGAGCCCAAGCGGCAGAAGCGGCCGCCTCAGTACTCGGTCGAGGCCGCGCGCATAGGCGGATTCGAGGGACCGGAAACGGTCGTCGACCCAGCGTGCCACGCGGCCGCGTTCTTCGCGGCGAAGAAGCTTGGAGCAGAGCATCGGCGTGAGGCTGAGCGCAAGAAAGCCGGAAAAGGCGATCGCCCCGATCATGGCCACCGCAAGCTCGCGGAAGAGCAGTCCCGTCTGGCCCGAGATGAACATCACCGGCACGAACACGGCGCAGACGACGAGCGTCGTCGAGACGATCGCGAAGCCGACCTGACGCGTGCCGTGGAACGCCGCGGCGAGCGGAGGCTCACCTTCCTCGATACGATGATAGATATTCTCGAGCACGACGATCGCGTCGTCGACGACGATGCCGATGGCGAGCACCAGCGCGAGCAACGTCAGGAGATTGATCGAAAAGCCCACCATCCAGAGAACGGCGAAGCTCGCCAACAGGCAGAGCGGGACCGTCACTGCCGGGATCAATGTCGCGCGCCAGCTCCCCAGGAACAGGAAGATCACGGCAACCACGAGCACCGCGGCTTCAGTCAGCGTCACCCAAACCTTGTCGATCGCACGGCCGATGAAAAGCGATTCGTCCGAGCCAACGGTCACCTCCATTCCCTCGGGAAGGGTGGGACGGATCTGCTCCACCATCTGCTTCGCCGCATCGGCCACTGCGAGCGTATTGGCGCCGGACTGGCGCACGATCCCAAGCCCCACCGCGGAAGCGCCGTTCAGCCGGAACGCCGAATAGGGATTTTCAGGACCTTGCTCGATCCGCGCGACGTCGCCGAGGCGAACGAGGTAGCCGTTCTCGGCGCGTGCGACGATCAGCTGGCGGAAATCTTCGGGGGTGGTGAACGGCCGTTCGACGCGCAGCGTGACGTTCTGGGACTGAGCTTCGATACGCCCCGCAGGAAGTTCCACATTCTGCGTCCTGAGGCCGTTTTCGACGTCCGCTGGGGTAATGCCGAACCCCGCCAGGCGCTCCGGCTGCATCCAGACGCGCATCGCAGGACGCGCCTCGCCGCCGACGAACACCCGGGCCACGCCGTTAATCGAGGAGAATCGGTCGACGAAGTTGCGATCCACATAGTCGCTGAGCTGGAGACGGCTCCAGCCTGGCTTCGAAAAGACCAGGAACATGATCGGCGATGCATCGGCATCCACTTTGCGCACTTGCGGCGCCAGCGCTTCCTCCGGGAGGTTTTGGGCTGCGGCTCCGATCCTGTCGCGGACGTCGTTGGCGGCGCTGTCGATGTCCCGCCCCGGCGCGAACTCGATCGAAATGTCGGAGCGGCCGTCCTGCGAGCGTGAAGTGATCGTCTGCAGCCCTTCAACGCCTGCAAGCTGCTCCTCGAGCAACTGCGTGATCCGGCTTTCGATGACGCTTGCCGCAGCGCCCGTATAGACGGTCTCCACCGAAACAACTGGCGGATCGACGTCAGGATATTCGCGGACCGACAAGCTGAGAAACCCCACCACGCCGACAACGGCGAGCAGGATGGACAGCACGGCCGCAAAGACCGGCCGTTTGACCGAGATGTCGGAAAGCTGCACTAGCTGCCTCCGCCCCGGCCGCCTTTGCGGCGCCCCTCGCCGGGAGCACCGGCATTTTGCGCACCCGCGAGACGCACCTTCATGCCTTCCGAGAGCTTCACCACACCTTCGGTGACAACCTGCTGGCCCGGGCTGAGGCCCTCCAGGATTTCGATCCGTCCTTCGGAGCGGAGCCCGGTGCGGACCTCGACGCGCTTCGCCCGGTTGCCTTTGTCGACCAGATAGACGTAGCGAGTGTCGCCTTCCCCGATCACCGCCAGTTCCGGCACCGACAGCGAGAGCCGTGGCGCCGTCTCGATCGCCACCGTCAGCATCATGCCGGGCTTGAGCTTTCGGTCCGGATTGGGCAGCCGAGCCCGCACGGTGACCGCGCGGCTGTTCGGATCCACCACAGGATCAATGGTTGCGATCTGGCCTCGGAACGGCTGATCCGGATAAGCGGCCGAGTGCGCCTCGATCGTCAGTCCCGGACGGATCGCGGCGAGCACCGTCTCGGGCACCGGGAAGTCGAGCTTGATCAAGCTGAGTTCGCTGATCGTGGCGATTTCGGTGCCGGCATTCACCACTGCGCCTGCCGAGATCTTGCGGAGCGACACCCATCCCGCGAACGGGGCTCTGACAACCCTGTCTCCGATCGAGGCGCGCACTTCGGAGGCCTGCGCGCGCGCAGCGGAGGCGGCCGCCTGTTGCTGGTCGAAACTTGCCGCCGTTGCAAAGCCACGTTGCTTGAGCGTCCCGATACGCTCGAGCTGCCGGCTCGCTTCCCGCGCGCGGGCCAGGGCCTCGGCAAGCTGCGCGGCCTCCTGGCCTTGGGCGAGAACGGCGATCACTTGGCCGCGCCGCACGAAGCTGCCA
>JALYNE010000101.1 GCA_030773375.1 Pseudomonadota bacterium | reverse complement strand
GCTGCAGGATCGAGCATCCAGTGGAGCGCGGCGTTGGAGAAAGCGGCGTCGAACTGGCCGAAATTGTGTGCCGCGCGCGCAAGGCTGAGTGCTTCCGCGTCGGCGACATAAGCCTCGATGCCCTTCGTCCGCGCTGCCTCCACCATTTCCGGCGAAGCGTCCAGCCCCACCACCTTGGCTCCTGAGGCAGCGAGGAGCGCCGTGAGTGTGCCGTCGCCGCAGCCGACGTCGAGGATCAGCTCGCCTGGCTGAGGATCAAGCAAGGCAAATGCCGCAGCTCCCAAAGCCGGCACGAACGCAGCATTGGTGGCGTAATCATTCGGGCACCAGCGGGAGGCTTGGTTTACCATCAAGGGGTCCTTGCCTTGCGCTTTGAAATCACCGAATTGGAAGGACCTTCTTTCACTGGCTGTCGCAGAAGGCGCGGTAGGCAGCGTTGTCCATCAAGCCGTCCAGCTCGGAAGGATCGGAAAGGCGCAGCCGGAAAAACCAGCCCTCACCTTCCGGGTCGCTGTTCACCAGCGCAGGATCGTCAACCAGAGCCTGATTGCCTTCGGCGATTTCGCCGCTCACTGGAGCATAGACATCGGAAGCAGCCTTGACCGACTCGACCACTGCGGCCTCGCCGCCTTTGCTGACCTGCCGCCCCGCCTCGGGAACTTCGACGAACACCACATCACCAAGCTGTGCTTGGGCGAAGTCGGTGATGCCGACGGTGGCGGTGTCGCCCTCCACCCGGATCCATTCATGGTCTTTGGTGAAATACAGGCTCATTTTGCGGCTCCCTTGCGCTGGTAGCGGTGAGGAACGAAGGGCATCGGCGCGACCTTCGCTTCGAGTATCTTTCCGCGCTGGGCCAGCGTGACCGATGCGCCGGGCTCGGCTGAGGCCGTTGGCACATAGGCCATAGCGATCGGCGCTTCGAGCATTGGCGAAAAGCCGCCGCTCGTCACCTTGCCGACTTCATTGCCTTCGCTGTCCACGACCATAGCGCCTTCGCGGACGGGCTGCCGTCCACTCACGGCAAGCCCGACGCGACGGCGGATCGGCCCGTCTTCGAGTTCCAACTGGATCCGCGCCGCGCCCGGAAAGCCGCCGCCTTCCTTGCGCCGCTTGGAAATCGCGAAGCCGAGATCTGCCTCGACCGGTGTGGTCGTGGTGTCGAGGTCGTGGCCATAGAGCGGAAGCCCAGCCTCAAGGCGGAGCGAATCGCGCGCGCCGAGGCCGACCGGCCTCACCTCCGGCTGGCCGGCGAGAAGCTCGGCGACCTGCCCCACCTGCTCGGCCGGGACCGATATCTCGAAGCCATCCTCACCCGTATAGCCCGAGCGGCTGATCCAGGCGGAAACACCGCCGATCTGAAAGGCGCCGCCCGTCATGAAGCTCAGCTCCTCGACACCCGGCGTCAGGCGCGACAATGCGTCCACTGCCTTCGGGCCCTGAAGGGCGAGCAGCGCCTGATCTTCCATGTGGTCGAGAACGACGGAGCCCGCCAGCCGCTCCCGCATGTGCGCGATATCGCCTTGCTTGGTTGCGCCATTGACGACGAGGTAGAAATGATCCCCGCGCCGCGTGATCATCAGATCATCGATGATGCCGCCGTTATCCGCGAGGAGAAGCGAGTAGCGAAGCCTGCCGTCCTTCAGGATTGAAAGGTCCGCAGGAACAAGGCTTTCGAGGCCGGTTTGGGCGTCCGCTCCAGCGACCGTCAACTGGCCCATGTGGCTGACGTCGAACAGCCCCGCCGACTGGCGCGTCCATCGGTGCTCAGCGATGATGCCTTCGTACTGAATGGGCATCAAGTAGCCTGCGAACGGGACCATGCGTGCGCCCCGTTGCCGATGCCAGGCGTCGAGAGGCAAAGTTTTGTTCGTTTCGCTCACATCCAGTCTCCAAGGGCGCCGCGACATGGTCCGACTGGTCGGGCCTGTCCAGCTTTCCCCCTCTGTCACTGAACCTGAGAGCTTTCGCTCGCCCCTGGGAGGCGGCTTACACCTTCGGTGGGGCCGGGATCGGCCCGCTTTCCAGAGTGTCTATGGCCGCGCGGTCCGCTTTGCCTGAGAGATTCCGGGGCGGTTGCTCCTTCGGCGGCGGCGGTCTCCCGCCACTCTCTCCCGCACGGTCATCCGGCTTGTGAGACCGGCGACGGGGCCGCTCTGGAGCCTGTCCGGCATCAAGTCAACGCTTCATCGCGTCGCATTGTAAGCGAGCTGCTCCCTGGTGAGCTGGAAGCCGACCAGGAACTCGAAGGTCGCGCGGGTGACGGCGGCGCGGACAGCGGGATCCGCCAGTGGGTCGAGCGCGGCATCGGCATCCCCGGGCTTACGCTCCCTCGTGACCTGGCGGCGGATGTCCTCTGGCAAAGTTGCCGCGGAGCGAAGCACCTGCGCGCTTGCGGTGCCGGATGTGCTTGCGCGATTCTGGCCATTCGCGAAGCGAAGAGCCACCCGCCCGAGCCGCTTGGAGACGACATTCGTCCCGCCCTGCACGACCGTGGCGAAATAAGGCAGCACGACTTCGCGCTCACCGCTTGTGTCCCGGCGCTGACCGTGCACATCGAAGGTTACGTTGCTGACGATATACTCGCCGCTCTCGTCGCAGGTGCTGCGCACACTGGTCACGTGCGCAACAACGTCGATCGCGCTCGCGTCCCGGCTGTTTTCGGGATTGAACAAGGTGATGTCTCCCGTCGCCGCCGGAATAGCGACGGCCGGGCATGCGGTGCGGGTTGTGATCACACCGGCGGTCGTCAGTTCGCCTTCCCGGGAGCAGCCAAGGAGCGCGAGCGAAAGAAGGGCGGGAACTGCGACTTTGGGGTTGATCACGAAGGAGAGTCCTCAAACATAAGGGGGGCGAGAGGCCCCGACTGGCTATCGCGGATCATAGGAAGGGCCTTTCCCGGCTGCAAGCAAATGAGATTGTGCGGGCTGACCTCGCCGGAGCGTAGCCGCGTCCGGTGGACGTGGTGGCCGGTTCATCCTAAAGGTACATGCCATGGCGACATCGAAGAGGCCCCTGACACTGCTGATCGCGGCGCCCCGCGGCTTTTGCGCGGGGGTCGATCGTGCGATCACCATCGTCGAGCGTGCGCTCGAGCGCTACGGTCCGCCCGTTTACGTTCGCCACGAGATCGTCCACAACCAGTTCGTCGTCGACAGCCTCAAGGCCAAAGGGGCCATTTTCGTCAAAGAGCTGGACGAAGTTCCGGACGGAGTTCCGGTGGTTTTTTCCGCGCATGGCGTGCCGAAAGCGGTTCCCGCGCGTGCGCAACAACGCGGGCTATCCTACTTGGACGCCACGTGCCCGCTGGTCTCCAAGGTTCATCGCCAGGCCGAGCGCCATGTCGAAAAAGGTAAGCATATCCTCTTCATCGGGCATGCCGGCCATCCGGAAGTGATCGGCACATTCGGACAAGTCCCCGAAGGAGAGATGACCTTGATCGAGACGGCAGAGGATGCGGAGCGCATTGCGCCGGCGGATCCCGACAAGCTGGCTTTCCTCACACAGACGACCCTTTCCGTCGACGACACGGCGCAAATCATATCGATCCTGCAGCGACGCTTTCCGAGCATCACTGGACCCAAAGGCGAAGACATCTGCTATGCGACGTCCAACCGGCAGGCGGCGGTCAAGGAGATCGCCAAGCGTTGCGACGCGATGCTCGTGATCGGGGCGCTCAACAGCTCCAACTCCGTACGCCTCGTGGACGTGGCGGAACGCGAAGGCATAGCCGCCCGCCTCGTCGGCCGCGCGAGCGACATCGATCTTGCCTGGCTGGCGGGCGTCGCCACGCTTGGTATTACTGCCGGAGCCTCGGCACCGGAAGTGCTGGTCCGCGAAGTGGTCGATTTCCTCTGCACCCATTTTGACGTCCGCGAGGAGCCGGTCGAGGGGGTTGTTGAGCGGATGGTGTTCAAGCTCCCGCGCGATCTCGAAGCCGCCTGACCGGCAGCGCACCTCCTATGGTCCAGGTAGAGATTTTCACCGATGGCGCGTGCAAGGGCAATCCGGGCCCTGGTGGATGGGGCGCAGTGATCCGTTCGGGAGCGCACGAAAAAGAGCTTTCCGGGGGTGAGCCGCGAACCACCAACAACCGGATGGAGCTCCTGGCCGCCATTCGCGCGCTGGAAGCGCTGAAGCGGCCCTGCCAAGTCATCCTCAGCACCGATAGCGTCTATGTCCGGGATGGCATCACAAAGTGGATCTTCGGCTGGCAGAAAAATGGCTGGCGAACCGCGGACAAGAAGCCGGTCAAGAATGCCGAGCTGTGGCAGGAGCTGCTTGAGGCGGCCCGCCCGCATCGGATCGACTGGCGCTGGGTCAAAGGCCATGCTGGTCATCCGGAGAACGAGCGCGCAGACAGGCTCGCTTGCGATGCCGCGCTTCAGTTCATGAACCGCTCTGCCAGATAAGGCGCCGGATCGATACCGGCGACCATAAAGTCCGGCGTCGTCCCAAGCAGGAGTGAGGCAGCCATTTTCGCTGCGGCGGGCGCGGTCTGGATTCCAAATCCCCCCTGCCCCGCACACCAGAAGAAATCCGGCCTGCCCTTCGAAAAGCCGTAAACCGGCAGTCGGTCACGCGCGAAGCTCCTGAGCCCAGCCCAGCTATGCTCGACCCGCTCCACCCGCCAGTCGACGGCCCTTTGCAGTCGCTCGATTGCCAATGCGACGTCATACTCCTCCGGTGCGCAATCGCATGGGTCGCACGCCGTCTCGTCGTGCGGACTGAGCCAGATGCGCCCGCCCGCTTCGGGCTTGAAGTAAAAACGCCCGAGTGAGTCGATCACCAGTGGGAGATCGGCCGGAGCGGGCGGATTGACGCGGAGCTGCGCAACCGTACGCCGGTAAGGCTGGATGCCGAGCGGCGTCTCGCCAGCACGGCGCGCGACCTCGTCGGCCCATGCACCTGCCGCGTTCACGATGATGGTTGCTTCAACGCTGCCCTGTTTTGTCTCCATCCGCCAACCGGCTTGGGTGCGGCGAGCACTTTCCATCGCTGCGTCGGTCACGAGCCGCGCCCCCTGCGCTCGAGCGGTTCTGAGATAAGCGGCGTGCAACGCGCCGACGTCGATATCGGCGCAGCTCGGCTCGCTGAGGCCGAGCTTCCAGTCCGGCCGCAGGCCTGGAATCAATCGCCTGAGCTCGGCCTGCTCGAGCGGTTTCAAGGCGACGGAGGTGCCGCTGAATGCGCTCAGTTCGGCACGGAGGTGCTTTTCCCCTTCTGCATCCGCGATGTGAACGGCGCCGCGGGGGTCGAGGAACGAGCGATCGTGGAAATCAGCCGGAGGATGCGCCAGGAAAGCTCCCGAAGCGGTGGTGAGCGGCTGGACGAGCGGCCCGCCATAGCTTTCCGACCAGAAGGCCGCCGACCGGCCGGTCGAATGATAGCCCGGCTGTGCTTCTGCTTCGAGGAGCAGAACCGACGCGGAGCCCGAAACCTCCGCGGCGAGGCTGGCGCCGGCGATTCCGGCGCCGACGATCACCACGTCCGCCCTCATCCGCGGGCGTGGGTTTCCAGAAAAAGATCGATGCGCTCGATCGCCTGCGTGCGAACGGGATCACTCTCACGCAGGAGTTCATGGCCAGCCTCCCGGAACATCACCAGCTCCGCCTTTGGCAGGGCCGCGGCGGCCGCGCGGATCGCCGCCGCGCTCACCAGCCGATCCCGCTGCGCGCCCATCAGCAGGACTGGGACGTCGACCCCTGCCAGGCTTTGTGGGGTCAGCCCAGCGATCGAAGTATAAGCGGCGTTGAGCCAGCCCCAGCTTGGCGCACCAAGCGCAAAGCCGGGCTGCCGCTCGAGCCACCACAGTTCGTCCGCATAACGCTCGCTGCACGAGGTCAGGAAAGAGTGGCGCGCGGAGCCTCGAGGTGGGAGACGCGCGCTTTGGTTCCAAACCGGCAACTTGTTCCAGCCCAGTGCACAAAAGGCTTGAGCCAGCGCGTGACTTGCCCAGGAGGGCACTGGCATGCTGTTGATCCCGATCATCGGCGCGACGAGCACAGCCGCGGCAAGCGCGGGCGACGCTTCCGCAAGGGTACGAAGCAGGAGATGCCCACCCATGGAATGCCCGACGGCAACATGCGGCGCCGCCGTTCGCGCCATCCAATCTGCAAGAAGCTCGGCGGCGTCCTCAACAAGCGGCGCCAAGCTATCGAGATGACCGTTCTCGATATTCCCGCGCGAGGCACCCTGGCTGCGCCAGTCGAACGAGGTCACGTTCCAGCCGCAAGCGTGCCAATGGCCGAGAGGCTCGAGATATTTTTCGATGAAGTCTCCTCGGCCTCCGGCAAATAGCAAGCTCCCGCGGGCATCCGCCTGCCTGACCTGGGGCCAATCCATCACTCGGATCGGCCAGCCATCTTTTGCCGACCAGGTGGAGAATGTCGCGCCCGGCGGGTGAGCCCTGCGGTTTATGCTGACTGCTTTCATTTCGGCTGGTTACGGTTTGGCAAGTAACCACGTCTAGTAGTTCATTCATGCCGGGGGCGTTGGAAAACCTGCTGATTGCGCTTCTCGCCGCGATGCTGATCATCGCGGCGGCGGGCGACATTCGTACCCGCACCATCCCGAATTGGCTGAACGGCGCGATCGGTCTTGCGGCCATTCCCTTCTGGATCGTTTCAGGCCTCGGCCTTTGGCCGGGTATCGCAAGCCAGATCGCGGCGGCCTCGGCCGTGTTCGCGCTCTTCGCCATCGCCTTTTATGTGGGTGCGATGGGCGGCGGCGACGTCAAGTTGGTGACAGCGCTCGCGCTCTGGCTCCCTCCCGGCGCCGTCTTGAAACTGCTCATCATCATGTCGCTGGCAGGCGGCGTTCTCACCCTTGCCATGGTCGCAAGGGCCCGGCTGGCGAAAGCCGCAAGCCAGCCGGAAATTCCCTACGGCGTCGCGATCGCCTTTGGCGGTTTCTGGCTGATTGGCGAACGGTTATTTAACCAATTTGGATGATGAATAACGCCGGGTTCCAGTGAATCCGGCAGGAGGCGACTAGCGTCATGGATTTCAAAAAGCTCGTGCTATTGGTGGGTGCGCTCGTTGTCGCAGCGGCCACGGCCGTGATGGCTAAAAATATGTTCGCGGGGGCAGGTGCTCCCCAGGCGGAGGCCACGCCAGTGGTTCCGGCGGGGCCCGAAGTGCTCGTCGCCACGCGTGCGCTTCCCGTGGGCACCATTATCGATGCCGAAGCACTCCGCTTCCAGCGGTGGCCGCAGGGCCTCGTGCAGCCGGCCTATTTCATGAAGGGCCGAGGCGGCGTGAACCCCGC
The DNA here is from genome assembly GCA_030773375.1 of Pseudomonadota bacterium. Taxonomy (GTDB): domain Bacteria; phylum Pseudomonadota; class Alphaproteobacteria; order Sphingomonadales; family Sphingomonadaceae; genus Allosphingosinicella. Next base: position 2,341 of record JALYNE010000101.1, on the reverse strand, counting down.
CGAGCTTCTGGGGGCCGTGGTACGCAATGAAATCACGGCGGGACAACCGATTACGCAAGGCTCGCTGATCAAGCCGGGCGACCGCGGGTTTCTGGCCGCAGCCCTTGGCCCTGGCATGCGCGCCGTCACCGTCGGGGTCTCCACCACCAGCGCTGTTGCCGGCTTCGTTTTTCCCGGCGACCGCGTCGACATCATGCTGACGCAGGAAGTGCCCGGCGGTGGGGACGGCCAGCCGCTCAAGGTTTCGGAAACGATCATCCGGAACGTCCGCGTGCTCGCTACCGACAAGCGCATGAGCGCGCAGAATGCGGAAGGCAAGACGGAGGTGGTGGATTTCTCCACCGTCACGCTCGAAGCGACGCCGCGAATCGCCGAAAAGATCGCCGTCGCCCAGACGCTGGGTCAGATCTCACTGTCACTGCGCTCGATCGCCGACAACACCGCCGAACTGGAGCGTGCAATCGCTGCGGGCGAAGTGGAAGTGCCAGAAGGCACCGATCGGAATGCCGAGCGGCGCATGCTGCTTGCCATCGCGTCCAAGCCCGTTGATGGCGATCCAACCTTCACCGTCGGCGGGGACGTTTCCCGGTTCCAGCGCAGGTCCGTCCCGGCGCGCGGCCCAGCCGCACCTGCCGCCGCCGATCCGATGCAGCAGATGGGCAAGGTGTTCGGTTCTCTGGCCACCGCCATCACCAGCAAAGCTGATCCCGCGCCGCAAGCAGCACCCGTGCGACCGTCGGCGCCCGCCGGTCCGGTGGTGCGGATCGCCCGCGGCAACAATGTCACCATCGTCCCGGTGGGAGCGAAGTAAATGACGACCAGCAAGATGATGAAGCGCGCAATGCTTGCGACCACGGTCGCAGCGGTGCTGACGACCAGTGTTGCCGTCAGCGCCCCGACCGCGGCCACAGCACAACCGGCCGGCGCCGTGAAGCCGACCAACAGCGTCAACCTTTCGGTCGGCTCGGGTCGCATGGTTCGCCTTGACGGGACGATGAGCGACCTCTTCGTCGCCAACGACGCCATTGCCGACGTCCAGGTTCGCTCCGCCGACCAACTCTACATCTTCGGCAAGGCCGCGGGTGAGACCACCGTCTATGCGACGAACAAGGCGGGCAAGGTCGTCTATTCCGCCAACGTGCGCGTCGGGACGAACATCGGCTCGGTCGATGAACTTCTCCGCCTCGCAATGCCGGATGCCCAGATCCGGGCAACACCCATGAACGGCACCGTCCTCCTCACGGGCACCGTGGCCGCTCCCGCGGACGTCGAGGAGGCAGGTCGCCTGGTGCAGGCCTATGTCGGCGAAGGAACGCAGATCATCAGCCGCCTCAAAACCGCAACGCCCCTGCAGGTGATGCTGCAGGTGAAGATCGCAGAGGTCAGCCGCTCACTTGCCCGCGACATCGGTTTCAACCTTCTGACGCGGGACCGCAGCGGCGGCTTCCTGTTCGGTGTCGGCAGAGGGAATCCGGGCACGATCACAGATCGTGTTTCAAGCACGCTGATCGATCCGGTGACCGGGAACCCGCAGATCATTGGAACCGATTTCGGGGTCAACAACAAAACTGGGGCTACGACGCTTCACGCGGCAGGGCGCTTGCTTGGCCTTGATATCCTTTCAACGCTCGACCTCAACGAGAATAGCGGGTTGGTCACAACTCTTGCCGAGCCGAACCTGACTGCTTTGTCCGGCGAAACAGCGAGCTTTCTGGCTGGCGGCGAGTTTCCGATCCCCGTTGCGCAGGGCCTGAACGGCACTTCGGTCGAGTTCAAGCAATATGGCGTCAGCTTGGCTTTCACGCCGATCGTTCTTGAAGGCGGTCGCATCTCAATGCGCGTTCGGCCGGAGGTATCCGAAATTACGTCCAACGGCGCGGTGAAGCTCAATGGATTTGAAGTTCCGGCGCTGACGACGCGGCGCGCCGAAACCACGGTTGAGCTCGGCTCCGGCCAGAGCTTCATGATTGGTGGTCTCCTCAGCAACAGCGGCAACAACTCCGTAGAGAAGGCGCCCTTTCTGGGCGATCTGCCCATCATCGGAGCACTGTTTCGCTCACAAGGCTTCCGTCGGAATGAAACGGAGCTGGTCATCGTCGTGACACCATATTTGGTAAAGCCGGTCAGTGCGTCACAGATCGCTCTGCCGACCGATGGCTTCCGAGTCGCACCCGAGCCGAACCGCCTGCTGCTGGATCAGCGGCACAAGAGCCGGAGCGGTGAGCAGCGGCCGATGCCAAGGGTAGCGCCGCCCCAGACCGTCGCGCCGGCAGTTGGCCCGCTCGGCAGCGCGCATCTGCCAGCCCCCGCAGCACCCGCCCCCGCGCGCCAGGCGCAGCAG
>JALYNE010000100.1 GCA_030773375.1 Pseudomonadota bacterium | reverse complement strand
ATTCGGGCGCATCGACATTCTCGTCAACAATGCGGCGCACCAGGACACGTTCAACGCGATAGACGAGATCAGCGACGAGGAATGGGAGTACACATTCCGAACCAACATCCACGCAATGTTCTTCATCACCAAGGCGGCGGTGCCGCACATGCCGCAAGGGGCGTCGATCATCAACACGACCTCCATTCAGGCCGACAACCCTTCAGAGCAGCTGCTTGCCTACGCAGCGACCAAGGGCGCGATCCAGAACTTCACGGCCGGCCTAGCCCAGATGCTTGCCGAAAAAGGCATAAGGGCCAATTCCGTCGCGCCGGGGCCGATCTGGACGCCGCTCATTCCCGCCACCATGCCGCCCGAAAAAGTCCAGCAGTTCGGCAAGCAAGTGCCGATGCAGCGGCCCGGCCAGCCAAAAGAATGCGCGCCCATCTTCGTCATGCTCGCCAGCGATGAAGCAAGCTACGTCTCTGGCGCGACGATTGCGATCACCGGCGGAAAGCCGCTCCTCTAGAGTGCTTGTCAGTCAGGTGGAATCACCTGACGGCTCGGAAAGCACTGGAAACAAAGGAAACTGGACTCGTTCCCGGTTCAATCCAACCGGGAACGAGTCCAGCTCGGAGTGCTTCCAGGCTGCTCAGTAGCCGGGGCGGCTCCCGGCGCTGCTCGCAAGCCTGATCCCAAATCCGGCACCGCGCAGCTCTGGTGCGTTGAAACGCACCTTGCGCTTGGCGAAATCGACCGACACGCGGGTGAACAACCGCAATGCGTCCATTCCAAGGAGCAGCGCAGGGCGGTCGTGGAGGTCGAGCTGCTTGAACGGATGAACCTCCGCGAACCCGATCGGAAGATTCTGGATGAGGAGGCCGCCCAGCCGGATCTTTCTCGCCTGCGTGTAATCCGCAACCAGGCGTCCTCCGGTAACACTCACGAGTTCGATCGGCACCGTCTCCTTCAGCTTGCCCTTCTCGGTCAGCTTGCGGCGAAGCGCTTCGTTGCCGATCGTGACCTCAGCGCCCGTGTCGAGCACCACCATGAGCTTCTCGCCATCAATGCTGGCATCCACCAGAACCAGGCGTCCCAACCGGCTGCGGGCGGTGACGACGATTTCGTCACGGTCGAACCTTCGCTCCGGAGTGCGCGAGGCAGCGATGCTCATTTTCTGCCGCTCAAAATCGAAGGTGATGCGCTGCGCCTGGAGAGTATCGATTCCCAGCATGCCCGCAGCACCGATATGCACTTGCTTCAGCGCAGGTGCGTGAATGCCGGAAACGGTTTTCTTGCTGACCTGAAGATTCGGGATCACAACTGTCGAGACTTCGCCGACTCCGCTCATGCTGTGCATCACTGCACTTTTGCCTTTCGTCAGCGAAAGCTCCCGGGCCAGTTCAGCCGAGATGACGGTCCGCTCCGCACCCGTGTCGATCAGAAACTGGTAGGGACCCTTGCCATCAATGCTGATCGGCACCGTCATCCGGAACCGTTTGTCGATCCCGATCCCGACATCCTCTTCGGCTTCGGTGGTCGGCGGCGCCTCCGTCGGCGGCGGGGAATCGGAGACCTGTGACGCGCCCGTCCCTGCCCCCGCCACAAGCAGCAAAGCCAAAGCCGAGCGCCCTCCACCCCGCAGCAACCCATTGATCATATGCAACCTTTCGTCCACCCCTTGGGGGCCGAAGCTTATTACAAGTGCGGGGAAGGCGCAAACAGCCGCAAAGCTTCCGATGGGCAGCATGCCCAGGTCAGCGCGCACTCGCATCCAAGTTAAGGACGCCAATTGCGCGGCATCGCTCCTGGGCGGAAGACGCGGAAGCGGAGCACTCCCGGCTCCCCCTCAGGCATCCAAATAGCCGGGGGCCCGTTCAGCTCGGGAAGGAGACCGCATGACGCACAGGCTGAATTTGAACCATGCCGATCGGGAGGCGCTCGATGCCCTTGATGAACTGAGGGGCCATGGGCACGAGATCGTTCGCTACCGCGATGAGCGCGGCGGCTTCACCGACGTAGAACAACTGGACGAGGTGCCGGGACTTACTGGGAAAGTGAGCGCGGCGACGTTTGATCGGCTAAAACTTTGATCCGTCCAAAAAACGGCGCATCCAGCTCGCGACCAGCGGGCGGTCGTTGGGCTCACCGAGCGATGCGATTGCTGCTTCGGGCTCGGGCACACGCTCCCACCTTTGCTCGATCAGCGCTGCGGCATAATCGGGCTCGAACTCGGGGTGGCATTGCAAGGAGATGGCCGGCTGGTCGTCGTAAGCGAGCATCCCGAAGCGGGTGAACGGGCTCGTGGCGAGGATCCGGCTCGCCGGTGGCTGCTCGATTATCTGGTCCTGGTGTGACACCGGAATCGCAAATGACGGCACGGCATCCATCCAGGGTGCGACCTCTGCGACCTCATACCGGTGCAGCCCAATCCCCCAGCCCTTGTCCGATTTCACGACCCGCCCTCCAAAGGCCTCAGCCATGATCTGGTGGCCGAAGCAGATGCCGACCAGCTTCGCGCGCCCTTTGGCTGCTTGCAAAAACGATTTCAGCTCGGCGATCCATGTGAGGTTGTCGTATACGCCGGCCGGGGACCCGGTGACGATGTAAGCGTCGTTTTCCTCAGGTTCGGCCGGGTATTCGCCGGCAACAACATCGTAGACGCCGATCTCGTAGCCCTCTCCCAGAAGACGGCGGAACATCCCGCTGTAGCGCCCGAACCGCGGCTCCAGTACGAGGGGCGTCCGGCCCGTTTCCAGAATTCCGATCTTCATCAATCCGCCACTCGCATTCATCATTGAACTGCTTTAGCCTCAAGCCTTTCCAATCCCACGAGGATCCGCATGAGCACAGCCCCGGTCCTAGAGCAACAAAGCTACGACACCGCCGAGATCATGGGGGGCCTCTATGGCGATGGCATCATCGGGCTAAAGGGGGCGTTCAGCCCTCAGTGGGCGGATCGGATGCGCGAAGACATCGAGCGGCTGTTCGAAGAAGCGCGCCAGGTCCCGGGCGGAGCTCTGCCCCGCGGCCCGGAGCGTTACTATGTGGAGGTGCATCCCGAGCGGATCCGTGGGTTCGTCGACATCGCTACTCATCCTTGGTTCGTCGCGGTCTGCGAGTCGGCGCTCGGCCCCGACTACAAGATCGTCGAAGTCGGATTCGACATTCCTTTTCCAGGCGCCGCCGATCAGCCCTGGCACCGTGACTTCCCTTCCCCCGAAGCGACGCTCAAGGGTCGGCGGCTGAACTCGCTCGCCTTCAACATGACGGCGGTCGACACCATCCCTGAAATGGGTCCCTTCGAAGTCGCGCTCGGCACGCAGTGGGACGATCTTAGCGGCTATCCGAACGGCATGTTTCCGCCGAGGGAGCTATATCCGCGCTACCGCGAGCGCATGGTGCAGAAAATGGCGCAACGCGGCGACATATCAGCCCGCTCCGCGCTGACCATCCATCGCGGGACCGCAAACCGCTCGAACCAGGCACGGCCCGTGCTCGTGGTCGGCGTCGACGCGCCGGATGCGACGAATGCCAACCATCACGATCTGCAGATCACCCGCAGATACGAGCAATCACTTCCGGCGCGCGTTCGAGACCACCTCACGTACCGCCTCGTCGACGCGCCTGAGATGGTCATCCAGCACCATGTCATCGAGGGGCTGCTGAAGCCCGATTATTGAGCGGGTTGGGAGCGGTGTCGGGGCCAGATACGACGCCCTCCGACCCAGCCGCGCGTACCGAGCCGCTCCTGCACGCATCGTTCAACCCGCCGGGCCGGCGCTTTCCCGTCCGTACCATTCGTCCAGGCGCATGAGCTGGTCGTAATCACCATAAGGAGCGTGCTCCGGGTGGAGCTTGGCGGTGAAAGGGGCTGCCCCCGTCAGCCACTCGTTCGCTGCGGCCACGAAGTTTCGTTCAGCCATCGTGGTGAATTCGTCCGCGTCGAGACCATTCTTGCCGCCCACGGGGCTGGACACATGACCGAGCTTTCCGTTCTTCTTCGCGAGGGACCAGTATTCGAAGCAGGCCGCAACCCCCTCCACACCATCGAAGCCACCGCGCTCGGCGATCAGTCCGAGGAGGCCGAGCTGCATCGAATAGCCTTCCGCCACAGCCTTGGCGCGCGGCGGCATGCCGGTCTTGTAATCGACGATCACGAGCGTACCGTCCGCTGCCCGATCGATTCGATCAGCCGTTCCCTTGAGGTTCACGCCCGCGAGGTGGATCCTGCCCGTAACCTCTGCCTTGAGTGGCCGGCGGCCCACCTGCTTGTTCTTTGAAACCTCCTCGGCGATCCAGTCGATCGCTTCCAGGAGGCGCGGCTGCCAGAGCGCCCGCATCAGCGGGTGCGCGGAACCGGCCTGGAGGAGCGCTTCGGCGCGTGGCCGAAGCTTCGCCGGATCGCAATCATCCTCCTTCATCCACGCTTCGAGCACCTCGTGGACCGCCGTGCCGCGCCAGGCTGGGCTCGGATCGGCGTCGATGACGTCCAGCGCCGAAAGCTGCAGCATTTTTCGCGCGTAGAAAGCGAACGGATCCGCCTTCAGCCGATCGACGTCGGTGACGGCGATGTCGCGGGGGCGGTCTGCGATGGGGGGCGTCGGGGCAGGCTGGCTGACAGGCCGGTGCTCGCTTGGTCGATCGAGCGCCTGCGCCCACTTCTTGTGGTGGGGGGCGCGTGTGAGCCCTCCGGTCATTGCCTCCAGCCGAAGCCAAAAGCGCGAGGCAATTGCCGGCGCCCGCGCATCCCGGCGCGCTCTCGTCACCAGCACGTGACGGCCGCCGAGTGCGCTCGCAAAGTCGTGGGCGGAAAGCCCGATGCGCCGCTCAAGGCTCGGAAGCCCGAGTTCGTGCCGGATGCGCGGGGCCAGCCACGGGTCGGGTGCGGGAATGGGCGGCCATGTCCCCTCATTGAGGCCACCCAGAACCATGAGGTCCGCCTGCTGAAGTCGCGCTTCAAGCAGACCCCAGATGAAGACGCGCGGATGCTGCCCGAAGGGCGGCCGGATTGCGATCTCCCGCATCAGCTGTTCCAGGAGCGTTGGAAGGCTCTCCGGCCCGATCCGTCCGGGGCCGCTCAGCGAGGCAGGTTCGGCGGCACTGAAAAGGTCCGCCGCTGCTCGTCCGGCCGTCCCCGCCCAGACCTCGTTACCGCTGAGCGCGGACGCGGTTTCCCTCAGCGCGGCGGTGAGCCCCGCGATGCTCGGCCGCTCGTTCGAAAAGGCGCACTCCAGTGGCCGGAGCCGTGGCAGCACGCTTTTCCACCACTCGCCTGCGCGTTTGCGGATGTCGCGATCGCGGCCGCTCCAGTCGCCGAGATACGCGCTGACGCCTCCGAGCCCCGCCGGCGGGCGCGGCCCGCGCAAGGCGAGGTCAAGCATGCGCGCGCCCTCCAGCCAGTCGAGCCGCCCCTCGCCTTTCATCGCCAGCGGGTGCTTCAGAAGCGCGAGCAGTGCCACCGGCGCGAAGCTTTCGGCAGCAGCGGTGGCGAGTGCCAGGAGGAAGGTGCCGGGCGGCGTCTCCGAGAGCGGGCGGCCGGCGCTGTCGTCGGCCTCGATGCCCCAACGGCGAAGGTGGGCCGAAACGCGGCGGGCGAGGTTCCGGTCCGGCGTAACGAGGGCTACGGTTCGCTCCGGCTCTTCCAATGCTTCACGGAGCGCAATTGCGATGGTCTGCGCCTCTTCGGCGGGATCGGCGACCTCAATCGCGCGCACGCCGGTGAGGCGGCGCTCGGCGGGCTTCAGCTCCTGCCATTTGGAAGTGAATGAAGCGGGCGCCATGGCATTGGCGATTGCGCGGCTGCGGACCGCCGGCGCGTCACGCCCGCCACCCCAGCGCCATGGCTGCACCTCGCTTCGGCCAATGCCCATCCGGTCGAGAAGAAGCTTCAAGTGGAATTGCGGATGGGTCTCGATCGCGGGCCGCCGCCGCCCGCTTACCGGGTCGGGATCGTGCGGGCCCAAGGCGTCCCATTCCAGACCCGGCATGGATGTGTCGAGGCCGGGAAGGACGACCATCCCGCCCGGTATACGCGCGACCGTCCTTAAAAGCCGTGCGACGGCTGGGGCGGTGGTTGTAACGCCGGCTGCGCAGACGAAGCCACCCGGCGGCTGAGCCCGCCAGCGGCGGGCAACCGCATTCAGCAGCCGATTGCGGCGGTCGGTGAGATCAATCCGGCCCCGCTCCTTGAGCAGCGCCGGCCACTGATCGAGGATCAGGCCAAGGCGCTCCAGCGACTTCTGCCAGTGAACGGAAAGGTCCGGCAGATCGGCCGCAAATTCACGTAGCCGGGCGGGATCGATCTCCTCGATCAACAACTGGTCGAGCGTGCGTGCGAGATCCTGCGCAAGCCGGAGCGCTTCGGCAGCGTCGATATTTCCTGGCATGTGCTGCTCGACCAGGCGCGCGAGGAGGAAGAGGCGCGCTGTCGGATCGATGGCCGGCGGGATGCTCTCTCCCTCTTCTATGGGTTCGAGCGCGCCTCCGATGCGCTCGTCGAGCTCGGGGTCACCGACCGGCACCAAGCGCGGCAGAAGCAGCCCACCTTCCGATCGGCGTACGAATGCCTCGGTGATGGCTCGAGCGGCGCGATTGTTCGGGACCAGGATCAAGCCTTGTGCAAGCCCGGTCCTGTCGCGGCCATGAAGCGCGATAAGGCCCGCGGCGAGCGCGTCCGCGAAAGCGCGGTGCGGCGGTATCGTAAAGACCGTCGGACTGGGGGAAGAACTCACGCTGCCGAGCTTACCCGCCGCAGCAACACGGCGCTAGAGAGATCCCAAGATCTCCTCCGTTTTGCCGATGTTCGGCGGCGCGCCGACGTCGAACCAGAGCCCTTGGTGCACCGCGCCGAAGCAGCGGCCGGCCGCCATGGCACGGTCCCAGAGGATGTTGGTCGAGAACGGCCCGGCGGGCACTTCACCCTCGAACAGTCGCTTCGAGACCATCTGAATTCCGGTGTAGACGAAGGGCGCAACGCTGCCGGGCTTTTTACGGCGGACCGTGCCGGCTCCGCTCATGTGGAAGTCGCCGTTGCCGGTGTGGCAATTGGCCCGGGCAAGCGGAACCAGGAGCAGCAGCGCGTCCATCCGCGCATCGTCCCAGTGCGAGGCGAGATGACGAAGCGAATCCACGGGACCATCCACCCACAGATTGTCCGAGTTGACGACCAGGAACGGATCGGCATCGATCAGTGGCAACGCCTTCACCAGCCCGCCCCCCGTCTCGAGCAGCTGTTCGCGTTCGTCGGAAACCACGATGTCGATGCCGCTGACGCGGCTGCCCAAATGCGCCTCGAGCGCGTCGGGCAAATAGTGAACGTTCACCACTGCTTTGCGCACACCGGCCGCACGCAGGCGGTCGAGGCAATGATCGAGGAGCGGCTTGCCCGCCACTTCAATGAGCGGCTTCGGACGGGTTGCGGTCAGCGGCCGCATCCGCTTGCCGAGCCCGGCGGCCATCACCATGGCGACTTGCGGCACCTCAGCTGAAGGGTCGGGCCGCAGCGCGAGCGGCTGTTTTTGCCGGCTCATGCGGACCTGCCGTCGGTCCACGCGGCGGCGCGCGCAGCAGGCGGCACGTTGGCGTCGAACCAGGCCCGGACCGGCGCAAGGGCATCGTGAGCGAGATTGCGTTCCAGATAGCTCCAGACGCGGGGCTGGAGCGGCAGGTAATGCGCTTTGCCGTCGCGCTTCCAGAGCCGCGTGAAGATGCCCACGATCTTCGTGTTCCGCTGCGCGCCCAATATCTCGTAATGGGCGCGGAAGAGATCACGGTCGCTCACATGGGCGGCATCCATGTAGCGCTCGATCATCGCCTCTTCGAGAGCGGGCGCAACATCCCGGCGTGCGTCCTGGAGTAGCGACACGAGATCGTAGGCGGCATGGCCTGCAAGCGCGTCCTGAAAATCCAGCAGACCGAGCTCGCGGCGCCCGGGCAGCACCATCAGATTGTCGGCATGGTAGTCGCGCAGAACGAGGACCGGAAAACGCTCGGCGAGCGGCAGCACGTCGCTCCAGCTGCTGCGCCACGCACGCATAAACCCGTCATGATCGACAGCCAGCCCGAGCGCCGGCGCATACCAGTCGGTGAACAGCGCAACTTCGCGGGCCATCACGGCATCGTCATAGGCCGGAATGTCATCAGGCGCAGGCCGGGCTGCGAGAAGCGCCAGCGTATCCACGGCGCTTTCATAGATTTCGCGCTCCCGCCCCGGCTCCCTTTGGAGCAGGGGCCCGACGCGTTCGTCTCCGAAATCCTCGAGCAGAAGCAGGCCCTTGTTGCGGTTGATGGCGAGCGGGCGCGGCGGCAGGAAGCCGCGGTCGAGAAGATGACCGGCAATCGTCAGAAAGGGACCGATATCTTCATGTTCGGGCGGCGCGTCCATCAGCACCGCGGTCTTTCCGTCCTTATGCACCCGGAAGTAGCGGCGGAACGAGGCATCGCCTGCGAGCGGCCGGATCTCGGCCCCTCCCCAGCCATGCTCGGCGAGGAAATCGGGGGCGAAGGCTGGCGGAATCATGACGGGGGCCATCGCTCTCCCCAAGCGGGCGGGACTCGGGCTGTCAAGGACCGGACGCCGCCCGCTGCGACCGCAAGATGGAGCTCGAGGGCGTCCCGCCACAGTGCGCCGCCCAGCCGCTCAGGCCATTCGATCACAAGGGCGGCATGGTCGCGTGCATCTTCGAGAGCGAGCTCGTCGATTTCCGCGGGATGCTCGATACGGTAAAGATCGACGTGCCACACAGGCACCAGAATATCCTCGTAGGTTTGCACGATGGGAAAAGTCGGGCTGGCAACCTCCCCGGCAAAGCCGAGGCCGCGAAGCACCCCGCGCGTGAGCGTTGTCTTGCCCGCACCGAGGTCGCCGAACAGAGCCACCACGTCCCCCACGCGAAGCCGGGCGCCGAGCGCCGCTCCGAGTGATCCAGTCGCTTCGGCCGTTTTGAGGGAAATCGGCGGGGCCCCGCCGGGCACAGGAATTGAGCTCATGCCTGCCGCGGTAGGCGGATCGTCACCGTAGTCCCCTCTCCCGGACGGGAGTGAAGCTCGATCGCACCGCCATGCGCTTCGACGAACTGCTTTGCCAGCGGAAGACCGAGCCCGATGGCTTCGCCCCTCCCCTCGCCGCCGGCCATCAGCCGGTGGAAACGATCGAAGACCCGCGCCTGCTCGGCAGCCGAAATGCCGGCGCCATTGTCGGACACGGTGATCAGGGCCGCTTGCGTGTCCGCTGCCGCGTGAAGAAGCACCCGGCCGCCTTCCGGCGTATAGGCGAAGGCGTTGCTGAGGATGTTGTCCAGCGACTGGCGCAGGCGGCGACGGTCTCCCGTGATCGCGCCGATCGAAACATCGACATCGACCGCAAATGCGATCGACTTGGCCGAGGCGAGCGAGCGAGCGTCCTCGGCGGCCTCGATGCACAATGCATGAAGATCGACCCGTTCTTCGGCAAGCAACAGGCTGCCGGTATCGCTTTGGGTGAGATCGAGGACATTGTCGATGAGCCCGCTGAGGCGGTTGACCGATTCGAGGATCGCCCGGACATAGTCGATTGCGGTCGGCTGGAGCTCGCCCGCATAACCGCCCGCCAACATTTCAGCGAAGCCCCCGATCGACGTGAGCGGCGTGCGAAGCTCATAGCTCATATTGGAGACGAAGGCGGTTCTCAGCCGATCCGCTTCCTCCAGCGCTTCATTGCGTTCGCGAAGTGCCGCTTCGATGCGTCGGCTGTCGGTGATGTCG
>JALYNE010000099.1 GCA_030773375.1 Pseudomonadota bacterium | reverse complement strand
GCAGCGGCGAAGGCTACAGCTTCGGAGCTTCCGTGTTTTACAGCTGGTTTGACGATTACATCTATCAGCAGCTGACGGACGCGATCGAGGATGATCTTCCCGTATTCGAGAACCGCCAGAACGACGCGCGCTATTTCGGCGTAGAGCTCGAAGGATCGCTGAAGCTTGCGCAAGTCGGGAACTTCGCAGTCAACCTGGACGGTGTGGCCGACTATATCCGTGCGACGATCGAGGACGTCGGTCCTGCTCCACGGATACCACCGTTCCGGCTGCTGGGCGGGCTTGAGGCGCAATCGGATGATGTGCAGGCGCGGCTCGAGGTTGAGCGGGTGAGTGCGCAGGAACGGCTCGCGGAGTTCGAGACACGGACCGGCGGCTACACCATGGTGAACGCTTCCGTGTCGCTGAAGCCATTCGAGGGGAATGCCAGCACCATCCTTCTGTCGGCGAACAACATCTTCGATGTCGACGCGCGGCGCCACGCAAGCTTCCTCAAGGATTTCGCTCCACTTGCCGGACGTGATCTCCGGATCACAGCCCGGATCAGCTTCTGAAAGCAGGCGCTCGACAGGCATGGGCGTGAAGCTTAGGCTTTGCCTCCTCGCTTCTCTCGGATTCCTTGCATGAAATCAGCCGCCACGGCCCTTCTCTCTGCGCTGCTGCTGAGCGCCGCCGCTCCGTCGGTCGCTGCCCCGGCTGCGGAGGTGCTCGCCAACACGACCGAGCAGACAGGGCTCCTGCCCGTTCACGTCGACAAAAAAGCGGGGCGCATCCTCCTCTCGCTGCCGGCTCCTGATCGCGACGGCATTTCAGGCCGCTACATCTATGTGACCTCGCTCAAAAGCGGCCTCGGCTCGGCGCCGATCGGCCTTGATCGCGCGTCAAGCTCGGGCTCGAAGCTCCTCGTCTTCCGGCGGGTCGGCAAGAAGATGGTGGCGGAGATCGAAAATCCGCGCTTTCGCGCGACGAACGCGCCCGCGCCCGAACAGGCGGCGGCGCGCGAGTCCTTTGCCTATTCGACCTTGTGGATGGGGGACATCGCCGCCGAGACGGCGGACGGACGGCTGCTCGTCGACGTAGCGGCCCTTCTTACGCGCGACGCGATGGGCATCGCCCAGGCGCTGAAGGGCGGCGGTGAGAAGGGCTTCGCGGTGGTCCCGGAGCTCACCATTGCCGATCCCAATTCCGTGAAAGTCTTTCCCGAGAACATCGAGATGGAGGCGCGCCAGACCTTTGCCTCCGCGGAACCGGGAGCGGAGGTCAACAACATTGCCCCTCAGTCCGGCAACATCTCGTTCGTTGTCCGCCATTCGCTCGTGAAGCTGCCGGACCTCGGTTATCAGGTCCGCCGATTTGACCCACGCGCGGGGAGCTTCGCCGTCCAGGTGCTCGATTACGCAGCACCGCTCGGAACGCCGATCGTCCAGAACCTCGCCATGCGCTTCCGCCTCCAGAAGCTGGATCCGGCGGCGACGCGGTCGCGTGTGAAAAAGCCGATCGTCTTCTACATCGACCGGTCGGCTCCGGAGCCGATCCGGAGCGCGCTCTACGATGGCGTTTCCTGGTGGAAAGACGCTTTCGAGGCCGCAGGTTTCATCGATGCGTTCCGGGTCGAAATCCTCCCCGAAGGCGTCGATCCGCTCGATATTCGCTACAACGTCGTCAACTGGGTGAACCGTGCGACGCGCGGCTGGTCCTACGGTCAGATCATCGAGGACCCGCGCACTGGCGAAGCGATCAAGGGGCTGGTTCTTCTGGGCTCGCTTCGCGTCCGGCAAGACATGCTGATCTTCGAGGGGCTGGTGGGAGCGGACAAAGTCGGCACCGGCGGCCCCAACGACCCGATCGTCGCTTCGCTCGCCCGCATCCGCCAGCTCGCCGCTCACGAAGTCGGCCATGCCTTGGGGCTGGAGCATAATTTCGCCGCCAGCAGCCAGGGGCGGCAATCGGTGATGGATTATCCTGCGCCGCGGGTACAGCTCGTCGCGGGCAAGCCCGACCTGTCGGATGCCTACGGGGTGGGCCTCGGCCGCTGGGACAGGTTTGCGATCGACTGGCTTTACGGCGCCGGAAGTGACGGCGAAGCGGCGAGGAAAGTGGAAGCAGCGGTCTCGGAAGGCCGCCGCTATGTCGGCGACAATGACGCGCGGCCGGCGGGCTCCGCGCAGCCTTGGGGCGGGCTGTGGGACGACTTCGCAGATCCCGCAGCGGAGCTCAGCCGAATGCTTGCAGTGCGTCGCGCCGCTGTTCAGAACTTCGGGCTTGACGCGCTTGCACCGGGCGAGCCGGTCTCGAACCTCCGGCGCAAGTTCGTGCCGATCTGGCTGCTGCACCGTTATCAGGTGGAGGCGGCCGCAAAAGCAATTGGCGGCGTCGACTTTGCTTATTCGCTGCGGGGGGACGGGCGGGAGGCAGCGACCCCGGTGGATCCAAGCGTGCAGCGGACTGCGCTTGACGCGCTGATGGCGACGCTCTCGCCCGCGGAGCTCGACGTGCCCAAGCGCCTGCTGCCAATCCTGTCGTCCGGCTGGTCGGGCAATAACGACCGGCAGTACGAGATCGAGATATTCCGCACCGCCGGTGGGCCCGTGTTCGACCCACTGGCGGCCACGGACGCCGCGGCGATGATCACGCTGGCGACGTTGCTCGCGCCCGAGCGGCTAAACCGCCTCGCCGAGCAGGCACGCACGGCGACTGGCGCCATTGGCGCCGACGACCTGATCGACCGTCTGATCGCAACTGCCTTTCCGCGCGGCACCCCCGATCCCGTGCAACGAAGGATCGCGACCACCACCGCATTGGCAATTGCTCGCGCCCAACGCGACCCCGCTTTGTCGACGACGCTGGCGCTCCAGCTCGACGACCGCCTGCATCGGCTCGGCACCGGGCTTGCGAAGGCCAAGGGAGACGGCGCCCACCAGGAGTGGAGCCGCGGTCTCGGCCGGCTGCTCACCGATCGCGAAGCACTGACGAGGGCGCTGGCCGAGCCGAACCGCGCGCCACGCATTCCGCCTGGCATGCCCATCGGCAGCACCGAAGACGAGTGGTTCCAAAGCGAACGCTGATTTTGATTCGCCTCGCCGCACAAGTTGAACGGCTCGCCGGATGCTTAACCTATTAAGCTGACATGCAGCGGAAGTTGAGTAACCTAATTCGCTTGGGGCAGAGTGCGTTAGGGAGGGACCAGTGAGCCGTAGACATCCGGAATCCGCAAACCGCAGGACGAAGCGGACGCATTCCCTGTTGCTGTCGCTGACCGTGGTGGCAGCGGCCATCCCGGCGCTGCAGGGCGAGCGGGTGGAAGCACTTCCGCCGGCGGTCGCGAAGACCGTTCAGGAGGCACAGCTTCTTCCCGGTCAGGGTTTCACCTCACCCTCCCACTTCGCATCTCCGGCGGCGCAGGCGGCGCAACGCATGCTTGACGAGCGCTTGAAGAGCCTGGGCCGAGGGTTCAGCGGCGATGTCGGGATCGCCGTCAAAGACCTTCAAACCGGCTATACGGCCCATTTCGATGGCGCCGGGCACTTCCCGCAGCAGAGCGTGAGCAAGTTCTGGGTGACGTTGACCGCGCTCGACAAAGCCGATCGCGGTGAACTCAGCCTAACCGCGCCGGTCACGGTGCGCAAATCCGATCTGACCTTGTTCAATCAGCCGATCGCGCAGCTGGTCCACGCCAACGGCTATACCACGACCTTGCTCGACCTCATGCATCGCGCGATGCAGCAAAGCGACAACACGGCCAACGACTTCATCCTGTGGCGGGCAGGCGGACCGGAGGCCGTTCGCGACTTCCTGCGGCGGAATGGGATCGACGGCATCCGCTTCGGCCCAGGCGAACGGGTGATGCAGAGCCGCATCGCTGGGATGGAATGGAAGCCTTCCTACGTCGGGGGCGCATTTTACGCTGCGCGCAACGCCGTGCCGCTAAGCGTTCGCAGCCGGTCGTTTGAAAACTACGTCTCCGATCCCGTGGACGGCGCGACGCCGCTCGGCATCGTCGATGCGCTCGCGCGTCTGAAGAGGGGCGAGCTCCTGTCGCGGTCTTCAGCCGACCGGCTGCTCCGGATCATGTCGAACACGCGCACCGGCCCGCAGCGGCTGAAAGGTGGCCTGGCGCCTGGCTGGTCGCTTGCGCATAAGACGGGCACCGGACAGGTGCTGGGGCCCGTCCAGTCCGGCTATAACGACATCGGCATTGTGACCGCGCCCGACGGCCGTTCCTATGCAGTCGCGGTGATGATCCGCCGCACCACGACCCCGATCCCAAGGCGGATGGCGCTGATGCAGAACGTTACGCGGGCTGTCATCGACTATTCTCGCAATCTCGGGAGCTACACCATCGCCCGCGGTTACGCGCCCCGTGAGCAGGCGACCGGCGCAAGCAATTGAACGGCTAGACGCCAGGGGCCGTCACTAGAGTGCTTTCAAGTCAGGTGATTCCACCTGACTTGAATTCACTTTAAGGTGGCGGCCCAATGGCGAGGCCGCAGTCCCCAGATTACGACAAGCGTCGCGAAGCGATGGTCGCCACCGCGGCGAACCTTTTTGCGCGGCGCGGGTTCCAGGGTGCCTCGGTTGCCGATCTGGCGAAGGCCTGCAGCACATCAAAAAGCTTGGTTTACCACTACTTCCCATCGAAAGAGGATATCCTCTACGAAGTCATGGCGTCGCATCTCGAGCTCCTGCTCGCGGCTGCGGAAGGAGCCATGCAGCGACGGGAGCTTGCCGCTGCTGAACGGCTGGAACTCGTCGTTTTGTCGTTCATGCGGCTCTATTCCGGGGCCGCCGACCGGCACAAGGTGCTCCTGAACGAACTCGACAACCTACCTCCCGAGCGGCGCTCCGATGTGGTGGGCAAGCAACGCCGGATCGTTGCTATGGTCGAAGAGCTCATCGGGGAAATCCGTCCCGGATTGAGCGGCGATCTCGCCGGCCCGATCACCATGCTTTTCTTCGGCATGATCAACTGGACGCACACGTGGTTCAAACCCAGTGGCCAAATGTCAGCCGAAGGGCTTGCCACGCTTTCAGTCGATCTGATGCTGCACGGCCTTGGAGGCCGATCGGCTCTCAACGGCAGCTAGATCGAGGCACTTTCCAGTCTACGCGTCGTAATCAAGCTCGACCCCTTCGGCTTTCGGTACGGACTGGCAAGTGAGAACGTAACCCGCAGCGATCTCCGCGTCGCTGAGCCCGTAGCGGGCAGCCATCTCGACCTCTCCGGCGACAACCTTCGCACGGCAGGTCGCGCAGACCCCTGCCTTGCAGGCGAAGGGGGCGGGAAGACCCGCCAGCCGGGCGCTGTCCAGGATGTTTCCGGCTTCGCCGTTGAAGGGGACCCGGCGCCTACGCCCGTCGAGCGTCACCAGCATGGTGAGGCCCTGCGCCCGATCTTGCAGCGCGTGCATATGTGCTGCAAGCGCCGCCGAGGGCCGATCAGCCGTGAAGCGCTCAATCAAGATCTTCTCGCGGGACACTCCCCTCGCCTTCAGCGCCTCCTCCGCTGCGTCCATCATCGCTCCCGGGCCGCAGATGAAAAAGGCGTCAACCTCGCCGGCATCGACCAGGCGATCGAGGATCTGCTCGCACTTGGCACGGTCGAGCATGCCGTTGAAGAGGTCGATGTCCTCAGCCTCTTCTGCAAGGAAATGATGGACTTGCAGGCGTTCGATGAAAATGTTCTTGAGCCTCGCAAGCTCTTCCAGGAAAATCACCGTCTGGCTGTCGCGATTGCCGTAGAAGAGGGTGAAGCGACTGTGGGGCTCCGTGAACAGCGCCGTCTTCAAGAGCGAGATGATCGGAGTGATGCCGGAGCCGCCGGCAAAGGCGACATAGTGGTTCCTTGCGCTTGCCTCGAAATCCCAGGTGAAGGAGCCGTGCGGCGGCATGACCTCGATGTGATCTCCGGTCTGCAGCGTGTCGTTCGCCCAGTTGGAGAACAGGCCGCCTGCGACCCGCTTTACCGTCACCTTGAGCAGGCCTTCGTCTGGGGCGGTGCAGAGTGAATAATTGCGCCGGACATCTTCACCTGCAATATCGGCTTTGAGCGTCAAGTGCTGGCCGGGCTTGAAGGAAAAGACTTCGCGCAGATCTTCAGGAAGTTCGAAGCGAAGCGATTTGGCGTCGGCGGTCTCGGGAAGGACGTCGGCGATCCGGAGCGTGTGAAAGTTGGCGCTCATCGGCTTCTCAATGACATTTGAAGAGGTCGAAAGGCTCCGCGCAGGAGCGGCAGCGCCAGAGTGCCTTGCACGGAGTTGACCCGAAGCGGCTGATCTCCTGCGTTTGCGAGGAGCCGCACTGCGGGCACTCGACACTGCGTTCGCCCCGCGGCCGCGGCGGGGCTATGCCGTACTCGCGAAGCTTCCTTTTGCCCGCATCACTGATCCAGTCCGTCGTCCATGGAGGCGAAAGCGTCGTCTCGATCTTGACGTCGCCGAACCCAGCTTCGTCGAGCGCTCGGCGGATCATTTGTTCAATGACGAGCGTGGCCGGACAGCCGGTGTAGGTTGGAGTGAGGACGACGCGGCGGGCTTCGCCATCGACTTCACGCACGATGCCAAGGTCGACGACGGAAACCACTGGAATCTCAGGGTCAGGAACAGTTTCGAGCGCCGCCCAGATCGCTTCAGATTGCCTCCCCGCGATGGGGAGGTCTTCCGGGCCATGACCAACCCCGGCGGCTACCATGTCGCGTCCGGATAGCTTCGGGGAAGGAACTGCATGGTGCACAGGAGGTGCCCCAGATGCTCGCTATGGTGGCCGCGGCGCCCCCCCAATATCGGGCGCTGATCGTTCGGCAGGGTCATGCTTGCTTCCTCAACCACGCTACGGACCTTCGCCTGGTAGATGCCGCGCAGTATCGTGAGATCAGCGCCGATGCCGCGCGCCGCCGCCTCACTCGCAAGCTCGTCCATCTCGAAGAGTTCCGGGACGAAGCGCCAGTTCCAATCGAGCCCGTCCTGCATGCGCCGGCGGCTTTCTTCCGTGCCATCGCCGAGGCGGATCACCCACTCGGCGCTGAGTTCCTCGTGGTAGCTAACCTCCTTCACCGCTTTGGCTGCCACAGCTGCGATCATCTCGTCCTGTGAACGGGTGAGCTGCTCGAACAGCAGCTTCTGCCAGGTCGAGAAAAGGAACTGGCGCGCCATGGTCTGCGCGAAGTCGCCGTTCGGCTGCTCGACCAGCAGGCAGTTGCGAAAATCGAGCACGTCGCGATGGAACGCGAGCTTATCGCCGTCGCGGTCCCTTCCCTCGACCTCGCCCGCATGATTCAGGAAGTGCGTCGCCTGCCCCACCAGGTCGAGCGCCATGTTGGCGAGGCTGAGATCCACTTCAACCGAAGGCGCATGCCCAGTCCATTCCGACAGCCGCTGGCCGAGGATGAGGCTGTCGTCACCAAGTCGGAGCGCGTATTCGAACAGCGAGAGATCCGGCTCGTCCGCAGCCGGCGCGTCGAACGCGCCGGTGCCGCGGCGCTCCTTGGCGCACAGTTCATCCTCAGGGCGGATGGGCGGCAGCGATGGCATCAGATGTGCTTGATGTGATCCGGGATGTTGTAGAAGGTCGGGTGCCGGTAGACCTTGTCGGCGGCCGGATCGAACATCATGGCATCGTCCACCGGGTCAGAAGCGACGATCGCGGCGGACGGGACAACCCACAGGCTTACGCCTTCCATACGCCGCGTATAGGTGTCGCGAGCGTGTCGAACCGCGATTTGCGCATCGGGGGCGTGCACGCTGCCGACATGACGGTGGGAGAGACCGCCCCTCGAGCGGACGAAGACTTCCCAGAGCGGCCAATCCTTGCTCATCAGGCGGCCCGCTTCTTCTCGGCCTGCTTCGCGGCGTAAGCGTCGGCAGCTTCGCGAACCCAGGCATTCTTTTCCCAAGCGTCGCGGCGGGCCTTCATCCGTTCCTTTGCAACCGGACCCTCGCCGCGGACCACCGCGTAGAACTCTTCCCAGTCGATCTCGCCGAAATCGTAGCCGCCTTTTGTTTCGTTCCAATGGAGCGCGGGATCGGGGATCGTAAGCCCGATGGCTTCGGCTTGCGGGACGGTGATATCGACGAACTTCTGGCGGAGCTCGTCGTTCGTTTCCCGCTTGATCCGCCAGCGGAGCGATTGGGCGGTGTTGGGGCTGTTTTCATCCGGCGGCCCGAACATCATCAGCGAGGGCCACCACCAGCGATTGAGCGCGTCCTGCGCCATTCTCTTCTGCTCGGGCGTGCCCTGGCAGAGGTGCATCATGATCTCGTAGCCCTGGCGCTGGTGGAAGCTTTCTTCCTTGCAGACCCGAACCATGGCCCGAGCATATGGGCCGTAGGAGGTGCGCTGAAGCGGCACCTGGTTCATGATCGCAGCGCCATCGACCAGCCAGCCAATCGCGCCAATGTCGGCCCAAGTGAGAGTCGGATAATTGAAGATGGTGGAATATTTGGCTTTGCCCGAGTGAAGGGCCTCGATCATCTGCTCGCGGCTGGTGCCGAGCGTCTCTGCGGCCGAGTAAAGATAGAGCCCGTGCCCTGCCTCGTCCTGAACCTTCGCGAGCAGGATCGCCTTGCGGCGCAAGGACGGCGCGCGGGTGATCCAGTTGCCCTCCGGGAGCATGCCCACGATTTCGGAATGGGCATGCTGCGAGATCTGGCGGGTGAGCGTGCGCCGATACGCGTCCGGCATCCAATCCTTGGCCTCGATGAACTCGTCGGCAGCGACCCGCGCCTCGAAAGCGGCAAGCTTGTCCGAATCCTCGATCGTCTCGACGGTCTGCGTCTTCTGCAATTCGGTCGTATACATGACCTTCTCCTACCATTCGCCGACCGACCGGTCAACGAACAGCCAGCGCCTCAAACTGCAACGCACAGCGCCGGCTGAGCGATCCGAGGGTCAATCGAAACCGTTGATGAGGAACCGCTCGGCAAAGGCGCAATGGAGCGCCACACCCTTGGCCATCATTGCTTCGTCAATGGTCATGCGCGTATTGTGGAGCGGCGGATTGGCGGCAGGATCGCTGCCCTCCGGCGCCACGCCGAGAAAGGCCATCGCGCCTGGTATCTCACGCAGCACATAAGCAAAGTCTTCCGCGCCCATGATCGGGGATGGCAGCTCCAGCCATGGATCCTCCTGCGCCACCGACCGGGCGCAGCGCCGGACCAAGTCGACCGCGCCGCTGTCGTTGAGAGTGACGGGATAGCCCTCCTCCACCCGCGCTTCCGCGCTGAGGCCATGCGCCGCCGCGATATGCTCGACGACCCGCCTGAAACTGTCGTGCAACCGCAGACGGGTCGCTTCCGAGAGCGTTCGGAGGGTGCCGAGCAGCTCAGCGCTGCCGGGGACGATATTGTGCGCCGTGCCCGCATTGATCTTCGTAATCGAGAGGACGGCCGGATCGGTGACTGGGACAGTGCGGGCGATGTGCGCCTGGAGCGCCATTACGATTTCGCAGGCAACGGGGATCGGATCCAGGCTTTCGTGCGGCATCGCCGCATGGCCGCCTCTGCCCGCGATCGTGGCGCTGATCGTATCCGCAGAAGCGAGCAGCGGCCCCGCCCGTCCGGCGACCGTGCCGCGCGGCATGTTCGGCCAGATGTGGAGTGCGAAGGCGGCGTCGGGACGACGGCCGGGAAGCACATCGTCGATAAGGCCGTCCTCGATCATGAACCGTGCGCCATGATAGCCCTCCTCGCCCGGCTGAAACATGAAGACAACGGTGCCGGGGAGGCTTTCGCGCAGAGCGCAAAGCGCGCGGGCGGCGCCAACCAGCATCGCGCTGTGCGCGTCATGGCCGCAGGCGTGCATCGCGCCCGGGTTGCGGGAGGCGAAGGGAAGCCCGGTCTCCTCCTGCATCGGCAGCGCGTCCATGTCGCCGCGGAGCAGCACCGCCCGTCCATTGTCGCCGCCGCCGCGGAGGATTGCGA
>JALYNE010000098.1 GCA_030773375.1 Pseudomonadota bacterium | reverse complement strand
GCATGGCTGATAATTTCGGCCGGGTAACGGTGACGCTTGTAGGAGGGGACAATAGTGCTCTGCATGCCGAGAGTATCGCATATGTCGGACCTATCTCAGACGACCACAGGTTTACGTGACAATACCGATACCAGCGCACGGCGAGGGCAATTACCTCGTCGGGGAAGCGGTAACCGCTGAACGCTGAGGGAGAGCGGGCGGTGAGACGCCGCCCGCACGCTCGGCACCGATAGAGTTGGCGTCTCTGACGATCCCGGCCCGCCTTGGTGAATCGCTCACTCCCGCATCGATCGCACTGCATTCCGGACCCCTTTTGCGAAGTATCGCGATGCAGTGTACCCGACGTCAGCACGACCCAACGAAACCGACAGGCCTTCGGATCATGCACCCAAACCGGCCGGGCCGCCTGTTCGTTGGCCAATCGTGCCAACAACGGTCACCCGCCAACTGGGCTGCTTAGCGCCGGGCCTGGTCGTATTCACGGCGGGCGTCCTTCGCCTTGTCTCGGGCGTCCTGCTCCGTTGTCGCTACCTTGCCGCCCGCGGTTGGCGCGGGCGGCTCTTCCGTCGACGTGTGCTCCGTGGTAGGACCGCGCGCCGCCTGGGGGTCGGATGGTCCCTTTTCGGCCTTCTTGACCCAGCGGTTCCCTTTTTTCTCGTACTGGTGCTTCAACGCGGCGAAGGCAACGCGATGGGCGCGACCGCCTTCCCCGTAGGTCTCGACGGCACTATCGTGCGTCTTTTTCCAGATTGCTTGCGCGTGTTCGTCGGAGCGTAGGATTGTCTGCGGCATATCTGACGTGCCCGAATTCCCTGTTCGCTGCTGCTTGGTCGGCATAGTACATCTCCGTCATCTATGGCGGTGCACGCCGCTGTGTTGGCCCTGGTTAACGGCAACCTTGCTCCGTCGACACTTAACGCATCACCCTACCCGCCGCCAGTGCAAGCCAATACGGGGCACATTACGAAGCATATAGTACAGTGTTGGAACCGGCGATACGTGATGACGACTGCGGCTGGGATGCGCCTTGCACTACCCAGCCGCTCATCATCCCATGACATATCGAAATACTAATAGAGAAATCAAATAGAGGTCGTACAACACGAACGTACTGTGTGCCAGTGTTATGCCATCGATTGTCCGACTTTTATCTGAGATCTCTATAAGGTGCGCTCAATAGCAAACAACGTGCCGAGTAGAAGCCGAAGACGTTAGGTAGCACCACAGTATTGACCTACCTCGTCACTGCGTGCACCAGACCTCGCCGGCACCTGTGCTTGTTGCTGCCATAGCACAGGGAGACCCGGCAACACAGCAGCTTGCTAGCGGGTTCTGCGCTGCCTGACTAATGATCTATTCAGTGGGCAGCGTCTAAAAAATGGCGAAGAGCAGAAAGAGCACAACCGTCAAAATGATCGATACGATCAGCGACCCAATGCAGCCCAGCCGCGATGAAAAGACAGCAAACATCCGTCCTCCGTTATATCCAGCAGCATCCAATCCAGACGCTGGAGGCATCGAGAAGCCATACGCTGAGCGAGCCATGCCGCCAATGTGTAACGGCATCCTCGGGCCACGCCACGTCAGTACCCAGCTCAGTCAGCACGTGGGTATGACGCATAGCCCAACCACTCATTACATCCACGCCATTGCGGCATGACAGATTACGCCACTCAGCATACAACGTGCCACTCAGCAGACGATGTGTCATGGGGCTGTTGCGGCACGTACCGTGCGAAGCGACGCACGACCTTGGAAGGCCTGCTCGCCAAGATGGAGCGGCAGATTGGCCGCCGGGGGACGAGCAGCCAGCGTCAACACGGCTTTAACCTCGCTCCTCGCATCCGCGGCCCGGCAGCCAGCTGTGTATCACCGCCCCTTCCGTAGATCCCGCAGCAGTGCCTTGGCTGCTGCACGGCCCGGCACTGCCGCAACACCGCCAGATGGCGGCGTTCCCGCGCCGGAAAGATATAATCCTTTGACTGGACTTCGATAGCTGCTCAGCTCCGGCAGCGGACGAAAGGGTCCGACCTGATCCATGGTGATGTCCAGGTGCATCGGGTGACCACCAAGCAAGCCGATCTCGCGCTCCCAATCTTCCGCATGCCGCCAAGCTAGTCCACGTACACTGTCTTTAAAGCCTGGTGCGCGCTCCTCGATCGCGTCGAGCAGCCGATGCGCCTCGCCTCGCCGCGCTGCTGCCAAGTCCCACCATCAGCGAAGCGCGACGGATACGAGGCGCATGCAATGTAGGCGGTATGCTTCCCATCCGGCGCCACCGATGGATCGATCGCCGATGAGGTGTACAGGTAGGGCGCTGGTTGGAGTGGTGCGAAGCCGGCCTCAGCCTGCACGAAGTTGTCGTACATCTGCTGGAGCGAGCTCGCGACCGACTGCAGGCCGTTCACGCATCGGATGGCGCATCCAACCATGGCGGTAGGCGGTCCAGTGCGGCATGGACCACAAACTGAACGGCATTCGAGCGATGGCGTGACCAGAGGCGATGCACGAGCGCGTTTGGAAGGTGCTCTGCTCCAAGCAGGTCGAGCAACGCCGTCTGTGGATTGATCGCCGTCACTACCCGCGGCGCCGCGATTCGCTCACCGTCCGCAAGCGCAACGCCCTGGACGCGCCCATTGACCAGGATGCGCGTGACCCGCGCCGCCGTTCGCACCTCGCCGCCCCAGGCTTCAAGCCGCCTGCGCATCGCGTCCGCGAGGGCGCCTGAGCCGCCCTTCGCGTGCCAGTTGCCATAGCGATGATACGCCGCCTGGAAGCAGGCAAAAAAGGCTGCCCCCGGCGTATGTGGGCCGAGGGTTCCGTGTGCTGCGAGTGCCGTAATGCCCGTGCGCGCGTACTCGGTCTCAAACAGTTCGCGAATGAGCGCTCCATACGGTCCGGTCAGGGTACTCGCCAGCCGTAGCGGGCGCATTCGGAGCAGCAGCCGTGCAACATCACGGAGCCATTTCCCGCCTTCTCGCACGATGTTCCGATTGTCCTCCGAGAAACGGAACGGCGTTAAGGACAACTCGACAATCGGATCAGCCAGGCGAATAAAGCGGACATAGGCGTCGGCATCGCGCGGCGAGAATGTGGCGATCTCGCTACAGGTACGCTCGACCGAGCGGTAAAAGCGCACGCATGTGCCGTCGGGAAAGAAGTCGATCACGAACGGTCGGTTTCAATATACTCGAGCCCCAGTGCATCCAGTTGCAGCTCAGCACGAATCGACGTCATGTTGATCAGATTGTGCACGACGGAGCAGGTGTCGAAGCGGTAGCCCGGACAGCTGGGTATCGTTTCCGCCGTATGGACCGCCCCGCCGGTCCGCTCCGCCATCTCGAGCACCAGCACCTTCAGGCCACCCCGCACCAGATAACAGGCACAGGTCAGCCCGTTATGCCCGCCTCCAATCACAATGACATCGTACTCGCTCATACGGCTTAACCTCACTTCCCCATCATGCTGGGCCGCAAGCACGGGATATGCCAGCACCGGCGCGCGTGCGGATCAAGTGTGCAGCCCGGCACGACTCATGCTGCGCCCGTAGCTCACACACGCGCGAGGAGGGAGCCAGCGATCATGATGCCAACAGATGACCGCCGTGGAACGCCGTATCTCCCGGTAACCCTAACGATCAACGAAGCTGAGCATCGGCTGATGCTGGAGCAGCGCCGCACGTTGCTTGACACCCTACGGAACGACCTCCAACTGACGGGCACGAAGAAAGTCTGTGACATGGGCAACTGTGGGGCGTGTACGGTGCTCGTAGATGGCCATGCCATGTATGCCTGCCTGCTGCTCGCGGTCGATTGCCAGGACCGCCAGATCACCACGATCGAAGGACTTGATCGGCACGGCGAGCTTGACCCGCTTCAGCAAGCATTTGTCGAGGCGGACGCGTTTCAGTGCGGTTTCTGTACCCCAGGCCAGATCATGAGTCTGCGTGGCCTGCTGAATGAAACACCCGCGCCGTCGGATGATGAGATTGTGCGGGCCGTCAGCGGCAACCTGTGCCGCTGCGGCGCGTACCGCCATATCTTGCAGGCGCACAGATCGCGGCGGGGCGGAAGATTGACACTGGAGGAGCAGGCCATGCCGATTGAACATGTCGAAAAGCAGCAGAGCGACGACGGCAGCGCATCGTATCAGGTGGTCGAAACGAGCGGCGTGCCGACCTGGGGAGCCGAGGCGTCCTTGACCGTCGTGGGCACGCGCCACCCGCGACGAGACGGGATCGAAAAGGTGACGGGCCGTGCGCGCTATAGCTACGACATCCAGCTCCCTGGCCAGCTCTACGCTCGCGTGCTGCGCAGTCCCCTGCCACACGCCCGGATCAAGCACATCGACACGACGGCGGCCGAAGCCCTCCCGGGCGTACGTGCTGTGGTCAGCTCCGCCAACGCACCTGAGATTGCCTGGTACCAGGCTAGCACGGTGTTCGACCGCACCGTCCGCTTCATCGGTGATGAGGTGGCGGCAGTAGCCGCCGACTCAGAGGAGATCGCCGAGGACGCGCTGCACCTGATTAAGGTCGAGTACGAGCCACTGCCGTTCGCCGCCGACCTTGACGCGGCGCTCGCACCGAACGCTCCCACGCTTCACGGTGACAGCAATCTCGCTGGTGAGCCGCAGCACTACACGCGTGGCGATGTCACGGCCGGTTTCCGCGCGGCGGATGTCATCATCGATCAGGTGTACACCACGCAGACCGCGCTCCACAACGCCTTCGAGCCACACGGCTGTACCGCGTCGTGGGAGGGTGACCAGCTGACGCTCTGGGACTCGACCCAATCGATCTGGACGGTGCGCGAGGAGGTGGCAGAAAAATTAGGGCTGCCGGCCCATCATGTGCGCGTGATCAAGCACCATATGGGTGGTGGCTTCGGAGCAAAGCAGGTTTCCTGGAAGCATGACGTGATCGCGGCGTTGCTGTCCAAGCAGGCGGGCAAGCCCGTGCAGCTCATGCTCGACCGCCGCGCAGAAAACCTGGCGGCTGGCAATCGCAATGGGACGCGCCAGCATGTGCGGATCGGGGCCACGCGCGACGGCACGCTCACCGCGATCAGCGCGCAGATCGACATCGAGAACGGCGCGTACATGGTCGGCGGCGAGGCGAGTGACGTTAGTGGGTTGTATCAGACCCTGTACCGCTGTCCCAATGTCGAAACGCACCAGCAGGCCGTGTACACCAACACCGGTCCGGCGGTGGCGTTTCGCGCGCCCGGTCATGTGGAAGCGGCATTTGCGCTTGAGTCGGCGATGGATGAGCTGGCACGCGCCTTAAGTATCGATCCGATCGACCTGCGGCTGCGCAACTACGCCGAGAAGGATCAGCAGAAGAACCAGCCGTTTACCACGCCGGAAGCACTGCGGCTGTGCTATGAACATGCCCGCGATGCGTTCGGCTGGCCCAGCGGTCTCCAACCGAAAGCGACTGGATCAAAACGACGCGGGATCGGTTTTGCCGCCCACGATTGGAACGGCGGGAAGGGCCATCCGCCGGGGTATGCCTCAATTACGCTCAACAACGACGGGACTGCGGACGTCCTCACCGGCACGCAGGATATTGGTACCGGCACACGCACCGGGTTGGCGCAGGTGGCGGCTGAGGAGCTGGGGCTGCCAATGGATCGGGTGGCGCTGCACCTGGGCGATACCGCCAGCGGGAAATACTCACCCGCAAGCTCTGGCAGCGCGACTCAAGCCTCAATCGGCCCTGCGATCTGTGCAGCCGCTGCCGATGTCAAGCGCCAGTTGCGCGAAGCCGCTGCGCCGATGCTCGAAGAGCCGCCGGAACGGTTGATCGTGCGCGACGGCAAGGTCTGCGTGGTAGACCATCCTACCAACACAGTTACGATCGAGGAAATTTGTGGACGGATCGCGCCACATACAATCATGGGGCAAGGCGCGCGCGGCCCGAATCCTGAGGATACATCGATCAAGACGTTTGGCGCGCAGTGGGTTGAGGTCGAGGTCGATATTGAGACCGGCGAACTGACCGTTTTACGAGTGGCGGCGTCGCATGATTGTGGGCGCATCATCAACCCACTGCTGGTTGAAAGCCAGGTGATCGGGGGCGTGACGCAGGGCATCGGCTTTGCCCTGACCGAAGAGCGGGTGGTTGACGTGCAGCGTGGCGTCGTGCTCAACGCGAACCTGGAAGAATACAAAATTCCGACGATCGCGGACATTCCGACGATCACGTTCGCGCCGATCGACCTTGCCGATCCGCGGGCAAATCCAACCGGTGCCAAAGGCATCGGCGAGCAGCCCGTTATACCGACCGCGCCCGCTATCGCCAACGCAATCTTTGACGCCGTGGGCATCCGTATTCGCCGTCTACCACTCTCGCGCCACCGCCTGGTGCAAGAATTGGCCAATCAGATGGCCCAGCAACCGAGCGAGGGAGAGCAGGCATGAGGCAATTCGACTACCACAGCCCGAACACGATCGACGAGGTCATTACGCTGCTTGAACAGGACGGCGATGGAGCAACACGGCCGCTGGCAGGTGGGACAGACCTGCTCACACTGATGAAAGGCAACATCGCTTCACCGACACGCCTGCTGGACATTAAGCGGCTCGGCGATTTGCCGCGCGGCATCGAGGAAACACAGAAGGGTCTCTCGTTAGGCGCACTGACCACGCTGACCGAAATTGAAGCCCATCCGCTTGTTCAACAACAGTACCCAGCCCTTGCTGAGGCAGCCGCGCTGGCCGCCACGCCCCAATTGCGCAACATGGCGACTCTAGGCGGCAACCTGCTCCAGCGACCGCGCTGCTGGTATTTTCGAGATGAACAGTTCCATTGTTGGCTCAAAGGCGGGGACGAGTGCCAGGCGCGTGACGGCATGAATCAGCAGCATGCCCTGTTAGATCTGAGCCCCTGCGTGGCGGTCCATCCCTCCGACCTGGCGAGTGCGCTGGTAGCCCTGGATGCGCAACTACGAGTGCGAGGACCGAACGGGGAGCGGGTGCTTCCCCTTCAGGACTTTTTTGCCGTGCCGGAACCACAGCGTCGGACGGAAAACGTGCTGGGCGGCGACGAACTGGTACTGTCCGTCCATCTTTCACCACTGTTTGACGGCACGCGCAGCACCTATCTCAAGGCCATGGATCGCAAGGTGTGGGCGTTCGCGCTGGTAGGTGTTGCAGCCCGAATCCGCATCAACAGCGAGGGTCGCATCGAGGATGCACGGATCGTTCTCAGTGGCGTTGCGCCTGTACCGTGGCGCGTGGAAACAGCGGAGCAGGCATTAATCGGCATGGAGGTAAGCGAAACACTTTTCGATCGTGTCGCAGATACGGCACTGGCCGATGCGCAGCCGCTCGATCATAACGGCTATAAAGTACCGCTAGCCAAGAGCTTGATCCGTCGGGCCCTCGCGACCATGACGGCGGATCAGCTCGCAGGAGGAAGCTGATGGCGCCAAAAAATCCCCGTGATCAATTACTCGATTTTCTTGACCGCAAGATGTTTGAGCCGGTGCTCAAGGCGTCGCCCGATGACTACGAGAGCGACAACGACAAAAAGAAGCTGGAGGGCGTGCAAAAGACGACGCGCAGCACGCAGGAAAGCTATCACAAGCTCACAACACCGGAACGGGTACGCAACGAGTTTCGGGGCGATCTCAACTCTGAGGCGGCGAAGAAGGTGCATAATGAGCTGCGTAGCCTCCATTTACCGACAGCGAACGACGTCAAAGATGAGTTCGAGCAGCTCTACGACAAGCTGGGCGTTGGCCGCTAACGCCTGCATGCTCGTCGTTACGGCAATTCGGGGGAGCTACGTTCATGTCGAGGGCTGTTGGCCGAGCGTATGCCGAGGCATACCGGATGTTTGGAGGAAGGCTGCTATGGCGTACCATCAACACGAACACCAACCCCCGATGCGACCAAGTGACGAGGCCACAGAGAAGCAACTTCGCCTGGCCAAAGCCCAGGGCGATGCCTTTGGGCAAGCTCTCACCGCCATGATCACGGACGAAGCGCACGGGTCCGTACGACCGGTCGGCGACTACCTCGTCGGTTATGCCGTCGAACAGGCCGAGGGCATGTACCACTTGCATGATGGACACCTCGAATGGGTTGCGCCGGAGGAGGAGAACCTGCATGTCGAGGTGGTCGTCTGCGACGCGGCCGATGGGCGGTTCATCCCGGGCCTAACCGTGTACGCCACGCTTATTGATAGCACCGGGAACGAAATCGGGACGTATCACCAGCCGTTCTTGTGGCATCCCTGGCTCTACCATTACGGCCGCAATTGGCACGTTCCCGGCGACGGGATCTACACACTGCGGATCCGCGTAGAAGCCCCTGAGTGGGGGCGTCACGATAAGATCAACGGCAAGCGCTTTGCCGAGCCGGTCGAGGTCGAATTTGTGAAGGTTGGCATCACCACCGGGCAAAAACAGAGCTAAGCATGCGCTACACGCCGGAGAAACGAAGCGTTCCTGCCGGCGTTGCGCCGGCAGGTTCTGCCGTTCGTACGCCTGCTGGTGATTGGGATAATTATCGTGGCGTTTGCACCGCGTGAGTGCCGATGATGGCGCCGGTTGCCAACATGTCAGCGCAGGTCGTGATTACTCGTTCGCCATCAACCGATACGCGCCATAGCCAAGCGCGGCTACGCCGCATACACCAAGCAGGACGAGCAGCGCTTTGACCACGGGTGGCGAGCGATCCCACCCCCTTTCGCCCAGCCGCCAACCGCACGCCCTTTGAGTTCAAGCCAATCGAGAGCACGGGCGATGGGCGCAAATTCACTGCCGAGAAGGCCAAGCCCGAGAAATGTAACGATCCAACCAGGACCAGGGGCTGGCACAAGGAAGAGTCCCCCCAACGCGATGGCAAGTCCGATCACCACGATGACCACCGATTGCGTGCTCCAGCGCCCGTGCTCGGCTTGTTGACGCCGTTCATAGGCCAAGTGTGACGGAAGCTGTCACCAGCCGCAAACTATTGCCAGGCCCGACCATTCATTATGCGGAACAGCTTGGATACGGCAGTGCTGGCCAGTTAGCGTCAACAGAGCGTGGGAAACACGCTCATTGGCCATAGGGGAAAGATAGGGAAGGTGTCACCAGGGACAAGATAGACTGGGCCGACTAGATATATCTTACGGCGCCCAAGAGATCGTGACATTCCTGTCGTGGCTACAGCTCACATCCGCCAGCGTTTAAGCAGATTACCCGCCGAACTATGCCACCCGATGATACTCATGATGTAAGCCGCCAAGGATGGGAAAGGCGACGACTTTGCCCGGCTCGCCAACGCCCACTGGCGGACCTTCAGTTGGTTTGGGTTCTGGGACACGTTGATCGATGCCTTGATGCGGCCGCGATCGGTTGAAGTACGTCACGTATTCCCTGAGCACATGCCGCAGATGGCCTTCGCTCACGACCATACTGTGGTCGAGGCATTCGCGACGGATGCTCCCGAGCAATCGTTCGCAGATCGCATTTGCCCGTGGGGCTTTGATCGGCGTGCGGAGGACTTCGATCCCTGATGCCAGCGCGACCGCCGTGAAATGCGGACCGTATTTCGCATCGTTGTCGCGAATGAGGTACTTCGGGGCTTCGCCAAAAGGCGTCGCTTCCCGGAGTTGCGGGGCGACCCATTCGTCGGTAGGGGAACGTGTGACACCCATGTGGACGATACGCCGCGAGCCAAGTTCGGTGATGACGAAGGCGAAGAGCGGGCGGAAGAACACGTCCGTGATCTGCAGGAAGTCGCAGGCCCAGATATCTTTGGCGTGATTCCGGAGGAAGGTTGCCCACGTCTGGCCGCGAGGACGTGGTGGCCGAGCGTTGTAATGCCCCCCATCCGTCAAACCACTCAGATGCGTTCTTCATCTAGGCGTGAGGCGCGGCTGCGCCGCGGGCTTGCGCTTGGTGTACCTCGTCCGCTCCGCGCCCGAGCTACGCCGCGCGCAAG
>JALYNE010000097.1 GCA_030773375.1 Pseudomonadota bacterium | reverse complement strand
TTCAAGGTCGTCCGCCGCTTCCCCTTCCGGCTGTGCGTCGAACGTCTGCGCTGATCGTTGGGGGCGGTCCTGCAGGCTCGGCAGCGGCGATCATGCTGGCCCGCGCCGGCAGC
The DNA here is from genome assembly GCA_030773375.1 of Pseudomonadota bacterium. Lineage (GTDB taxonomy): Bacteria > Pseudomonadota > Alphaproteobacteria > Sphingomonadales > Sphingomonadaceae > Allosphingosinicella. The sequence goes on along the minus strand of JALYNE010000097.1, from coordinate 9,851 downwards.
GCTCCTGAACTGCTTGAAAGGACCAGTGGCCCCCGCGATGTCGTGTGCGGCGGCTTCCTCGGCTGGGATGCGCTTGCACTGCTGGACCGGCTCGGCGTTGACGCCTGGGCGCTCGGTGCGCGGCCTATCGAGCGCCTGCGGCTGGTGAGTGCGAAGCGAATTGTTGAGGCTCGGCTCCCTTATCGCGCAGCCGGGCTTTCCCGCCGCACCCTCGATGAAGCGCTGCTCGGCGCGGCCGCCGCCGCCGGTGCAGTCGTGAAGCGGGGCGTTGCTGCGAGGGCGGCGGAGCCACCGCGGCGCATCCGCCTCGAGTCCGGCGAGGAGATCGAGGCCGACGCCTTGTTGCTCGCCACCGGTAAGCACGAACTGCGCGGCCTTGCTCGTCCGCGTGAGGTGATCGGCGCAGATCCGGTGGTTGGTTTTCGCACCGCCTTGGCTCCCACGCGTCGCTTGCGAGAAGCGCTTGATGGCTGGATAGAGCTCCACCTCTTCGAGGGCGGTTATGCGGGCCTCCTTCTGCAGGAGGATGGCACTGCCAATTTGTGCGTCTCCATCGCGCGTCAGCGTGTGAACGAGGCGGGGGGAATAGAAGGGCTGGTGGCGGAGCTTTCGAGCGAGCTGCCGTGCCTTGCCCGCCGCCTCAACGACGCCCCGGCGGGAGCTTGGATCGCGGTCGCAGGCGTTCCCTATGGCTGGCGCGCGCGCAGCACCGAACCGGGCGTGTTCAGGCTCGGCGACCAAGCCGCGGTGATCGCTTCGCTCGCCGGGGACGGAATCGCCATTGCCTTGAGCAGCGGCGTCCGGGCGGCAGAAGCATTGCTCCGCGACGGGCCGAAAGGGGCCACGGCCTTCCAAGGCAGTTTCTCGCAGCGAGCCGCTCGGCCACTCGCGGTTGCCTCCGCCCTGCGTCGGGCTGCGGAGAATGAGCTGGGCCGCGGCCCACTGATGCGGTTGCTCGGGGCAGCTCCCTGGATCGCTCCAATCGCTGCGCGGCTAACCCGAATAGGCCGGTGAGAGGCTTCTCCGGTCGGTCAGATACGCCTGGCCGGGGCTAGACTTGGTTTAACCATTCCTGGTCAGTTATTCTTAGGGATCCTCAGGTTAAGATTGGTGCATGAAGCACCCTGTGCACGATCGTTCGTCAGCGACGCGGACCAAGGAACTCACGGGCTCGGGCAGGGCTGGCCCCCGGACGAAGGGATGCCTGTTCGCTGACGAGCGCGGCGCAGCGGCGCTGGAATACGGCCTCATCGTCTCGCTGATCGTGATCGCGATGCTGAGCGCGCTGCAAAGTGTGGCAAGCACAACGACCGATATGTGGAACACCGTCGCGAACGTTCTCGCCGATTGAACGAGCCACGCTCGCGAGCCTGGTCACGGCGAGCGCCGGCATCGCAATCTTTTAGCCTCCGCTTGGAACCCGCCCTTGGCTGGCAGCCCGGCTGCGAAGCTACGTAGGATCCTGTGCCGCAGTGAATGGCAAAAGCGGCAAGCCCGAAGATGCAATTCCACCTCGTTAACCAGTCATTCGAACCTTTCGGCAACGAATTAGGCGGTAAGCTTGGTCGAACAAAGGGCTCGTTAGCTCGGGAGTTATCGAATGCCGCTTTTCAAATTCGTCAGACGTCTTCTGGAAAGCCAACGCGGCAACGCCCTCGTGATCGGAGCTGCGACGATGCCGCTGCTGGTCGGATCGGCAGCGGTGGCGCTCGATACGATCCAGCTCAACATCTGGAAGCGCCAGCTTCAGCGCGCGGCCGATTCGAGCGCGCTTGCCGGGGCCCATGCTCTTGCGCAGCAGAAGGACGTAGAGGCCTCTGCGCTCCGGGATCTCCAGCTCAACAACCATGTCCCGCTTACCGGTGCACCGGACATCAAAAGCGCACCTCAGGCAGGTCCTTTCGCCGGGGACGCACGGGCCGTCCGAGTTGCCCTGACCTCGCAGCAGCCGCTTCCGTTCTGGGCGTTCTTCACGGGAACTCCTCCGACAATCACGGCTGACGCCACGGCGAAGGTGGTCGCGACCGGTCGCTTTTGTATGCTGTCGCTTTACCAGGGAACGGAGAGCGGGATCGACGTCGCCGGCAATGCGGACGTGACCCTCGGTTGCGGCATGGCGGCGAATTCTCAGGCTCCGAACGCGATAACGGCCGACGGGACCTCCACGGTGACCGCCAGTCACATCATGGCGGTTGGTGGCGTCGTTAATTCGAGCAACCTGCTGGGAAACCCGCAGCTCCTGCCCTTTTCGGACAAGCAAACGGATCCGCTGGCATATCTTCCGAATCCTCCGGCTCCAGGCAACTGCACCCCATTAACGGTGCAGAACGATGAAACTGTAAGCTTGGCGGGAAACCAGTGCTTCAGCTCGATCGATGTTCGATCTGGCGGAACGCTTCTGCTCGGCCCCGGCGTTTATACAGTGAACGGCGGCGACGTTACCTTGCAAGGCACTGTTCAAAGCACCGGTGGCACGACGGGGATTGGCGGCGTCACGTTCGTGATGACCGGCCCCAACGGATTGGCGGGCGATCTCAAGATCAACGCGCAAGCGCAGCTCAACCTCCATGCCCCGACAAGAGGATTGTATGAGGGGGTGCTCTTCTATCGCGACCGCAGAGCCTCCAACATCGAAATCTCGATCAATGGTGGTGCCACCTCGTCCCTGGAAGGCGCGCTCTATTTCCCGCAGTCGGACATCAAGTTCGCCGGCAACGCTACGATGGATGTTCGATGCATGCAGCTGATCGGACAGAGACTGAAGTTCCGCGGCAGTGCGAACATTTCGAACCAGTGCCCTCCCGGCAGCGGCTCCGGAGCGTTCTTAGGCGAGGTTGTGAGGCTTGTGGGCTAAAATGATGCGACCCAGTCTCCGCAACCACCTCCGCGATTTCGCTGGCGATCGGCGCGGGTTCAGCGCCGTCGAATTCGGCATCCTGGCACCGGTGCTTCTTGTGTTCGTGATCGGGATCGGAGACCTTGGCCGGGGGCTGTCCGAGCGACATGCGCTGCAGCAGGCGGCAAACCGCACGCTGGAACTCGCCCACCTCGGCACCAGGCAGGCCGACTACAGCTACTTGATCCCGGAAGCCGCGACTGCCGCTGGTGTACCTCAAACCAACGTTACACTCGAACAATGGCTCGAGTGCGATGGTAATAGCACGACCCGTCTGGCTTTTGGTGCGAGCTGCCCAAGCGGGCAGCAGATCGCCCGGTACCTAACGCTCACCATCCGCTCGAGCTTCACCCCGATGTTCAGCAGTGCGGGCTATCTCAAGGTGCTGCCGGACGGCTCCGTGCGCCTCACCGCTCAAGCCTCGTTGAGGGTCCAATGATAGTTCGCAAGCCGTGCCTTGGCCGAGACCAGAGCGGCGCTGGGGCGCTCGAATTCGCACTTGTTGCGCCGATCCTCTTCACCTTCATCATCGGCATCGCCCAATTGGGGATACTCTGCTTTGCAAATGCGGGCCTGAAGAGCGCGGTCGGCGAAGGAGCTCGCTACGCTACGATCTTTCCGCGGCCGACCCGCGAGCAGATCATCAGCAGAATCACCGACAGCCAGTTCGGACTCGATCGAGCCCGGATCACCAGCCTCACCGTCAATCCTGGTCAGCTGGACGGACGTGACTATTTCGACATCCGGATGAGTTACCAGGCTCAACTCGACTTTTTGTTTTTCGAGACCTCGCCCATAACTCTGGTGGAAAATCGCCGCGTCTTCACTCATGCGCTCGGCACGATGCCTGGTACGGGCTCAAGCTCCGGTGGCAGCACCAGTTCCGGCGGCGACGGCAGCACGGGCGGCACCACGAGCACGGGCGGCAGCACGAGCACGGGCGGCAGCACGAGCACGGGCGGCACCACGAGCACGGGCGGCACCACGAGCACGGGCGGCACCACGAGCACGGGCGGCACCACGAGCACCGGCGGCACCACGAGCACCGGCGGCACCACCAGCACTGGTGGCTCCACCAGCACTGGTGGCTCCACCAGCACGGGCGGCACCACGAGCACGGGCGGCACCACCAGCACTGGTGGCACCACCAGCACTGGTGGCTCCACTAGCACCGGTGGCAGCAGCAGCAGCGGCACTGTCAGGAGACGGAGATTCTGATCGCATATGCAGCGAGGGCACGGAACACGTTGCGAAACGGTGAGCGCTCCTCGGTGAGCGCCCGTTTGTCGATCTTCAACCACCGCCACTGATAATCATGTCGGTTCGGGCGACGCGATGATCACGCTGGCGGGCTGCTCGAGAATGCGGCAGTGGCTGCGTGGCGAGGCAATTGCAAAGAGCGCCTGCTCTTCCCGCGGTTGTCGGAGGGGATGGACCCGGCAGGGGCTTGACCGAGGCACAGCCCGCCCACCATCGGGTCCCCATCGGCGGGGAAGAGCTTGCCGCCGCACGCGGCGCGGGTGAAATCTACAGCGGGGATCTCGGCTCTTTCCCGAGCGATCACGCGAGCTTCTACATGACGTTGTCCGCCGGCATCTGGGCTGCCTCGCGTCGGGCAGGACTGGTCGCTCTGGCCTGGACGCTGTTCGTAACCTTGGGCTCTCGAATGGTGACCGGGCAGCACTCGCTGCTCGACATCGCCGTGGGATCCGCGATTGGGGTCGCAATCCTGCTGCTTTGCCGAGCAGCCGTCGATGCGTGGGGGAAGCGGCTCACCGAGCCGATGGGCCGCTGGTCTTTGAAGCACCCGGGCTGGTCAGCCGGCCTCGCGTTCCTGATCGCGTTTGAGACAAGCAATACGCTTGCCGACATCAAGGATATCAAGGGTTTTGCCGAAGCTGCCTATGCCGACCTTCGCTCGGAGACGAGATCGTGACGAGGCGACGACCTCTTGTGGGAGGAGCCGCATTGGTGGCCGCCCTGCTTGTTTTCGCCCTCTCACTGGGCGGCTGCCAGCTGTTGCAACGCGACGGCGTGATCCTTCTCCTCGACGGGAGCTATCGTGCGAGCCTCTTGGGGGGCGCGAACGACGGCTTCGCCGCGCCGGACGGCCTCGTCTGGAGGGACGGCAAGCTCTATGTGGCGGACGAGGGCACCTCCACGGTCGCCGTGTGGAGTCGTTCGGCGGGGCGGCGGTCGCTCGCGGACGCCAAACTTGGCATATCCACCCCTGAGGATGTGGTCGCAGGCCCCGATGGGGAGTTGTTCTTCACGGATGACAAGAGCGGCGGTGTCTGGGAGGTTGATGCAAGCGGCAAGGCCTTCCTGCTCGCGGGGCGGGAGAGGGGCCTCGCTTCCACCGAGGGCATCGCGCTGTCTCCGAAGGGCACGCTGATGGTAGGGGAAACGGGCGGGAACCGGATCCTGGAGGTGGATCGGACCGGCGCCGTGTCCGTTTTCCTGGGTCCGGAACACGGGCTAAGGAAGCCGGAAAGCATGGCCTTTGACGAGCAGGGAAACCTCTTCATCGCCGACAATGAAGACGATGTCCTCTACCTGCGCTCACTCGACGGCACGTTGCATGAACTCGTTCGCCGCGACGGATTCTCCCCCGAGACCATCACCTACGCCGGCGGCACCCTCTACATGACCGACAGCAAGAACGGCAAATTGTTCCGCTACACCGCCCAGGCGGGCCTCGAGACCATTGCGGTGTTCGGCGGCAGGCTGAAGCGGGTCAGCGGCATCACGACCGACCCGCTTGGCGGGATCTATCTCTCGGTCCAAAGCGGCTCGGCGGGAGTTCCGGGCTACATCCTCCACTTGGAGAAGTCGGCAGCCGCAGCCCACTCATGCGGCCGTCCAGGCGCAGCCGCGTGCCGAAAAGCATGAACTGCATCTGCCCCGGCGAGGCGCGGACGGAAAGGGCTGAGGGTCCCGCATTCCTGAAGCGCTTTGTCTTTCTTTGCTTGCTCGCGCTGGGCGGCTTCATCGGCTTTGCGGTCTATGAGTCGGTCGTGCTCGGCCTGCCTCCGATCCGAGAGGAGCCTGCGCTCTTCACGCCATATCATCTCGCGCGCTCCGCTTTCACATTGGCGATGTCGCTGCTCATCGTGCGGGCCGTCAGCAGCGGCCGAGCCGCTGGGTCCGCTCTGATGACGGCCGATCTTCGGCCCAGCGATCGCACCTGGGCTGTGATCGCGATGCTTTCAGCGCTTCTTTGCACAGTTGTTCTCGTTGCAAGTCCGGATGAGTTCGGCGCGCTGGCGCAAGAGGACAGCCTCATCGAATGGGCATCGGCCATCTTGCTGTTCGCCGGAAGCGGCCTGTTCGCAGCCGATTTGGTGCGGCGTCTCGCAAACCGCCGCGGCGTCCCTTGGGCCGGGCGTGTCGGCATCTTCCTTTCGGCAGGTTTCGCCATTCTCTTTTTCCTGGTGGCGATGGAGGAGATTTCATGGATGCAGCGCATCATCGGCTACCAAACGCCGGCCGATGTGGCGAAAATCAACTGGCAGCACGAGTTCAACCTCCACAACATCCAAACGGATCTTTCGGAGACGCTTTATTATTTTGGCACCGGCATCTTCCTGATCCTGCTGCCGCTCGTCGCCGAGACGGCTCACCACTGGCTGCCGGTACCTTTACCGGATTTCGTCCCGGGCCGCGCCGTGGTCGCAGTGAGCGCGCCTGTGTCGATCTTCAACTACGGCCACTGGAACCTCATCCCGGTCCAGGCCACGGCGATGATCACGCTGTTCGTGCTGCTGGCCTATGCGGCATCGGATGGGCGGCGAGGCAATGGCAAAGAGCGCCTTCTCTTCCTGTTCCTCGCCGGCGGGGTGGCAGCCGGGCAGGGGCTGGTCCTCGCTTACGGTCCGGCGATGCCGCAGATCCCAAATGCAACCGAGTTCAAGGAATTCTTCATCGCGCTCGGGCTGGCGTGGTTCGCCTTCGGAGCGGTCGAGCGCTCATCCCAGCCCCCAAAACAGGTGAGCGCCCGCTGCTGAGGTAAGGCTCGAAGCATCGGCACCTCGATCAGCAGCGAGCTTATCAATGGCCCGGCTCTTGAACGCTTTTCGAAACCTGTCCGTGCCAGTGCAGCCGGCCCAGCTCGAGTTCAGGCGTGTGAGATGCGCCATAGCTTCGCTCCAGCCATCATGCGGCGCTGGCAAGAAGCTGCCCGTGCCGGTGACCTGACCGAGGGTGAGGGATCGGGAGTAGGCGGACGTGCCCGATTCACAACGTGACGAGGCTTCCGCCGAGCGTCTTCAGCGCGCGGCGTTCAGTACCCTCGCCACGAACTCGCCCCCCAGCCGCAGACCGAGGGGATCCACGCTGTGGCCAAGGCCGGGGGAGATGTATTCGGACACCTCTATGCCCAGCTTCTGGAGATCTGCCTTGGCGGCGTGGAGTGCAGCCACGGGCACGACCGGGTCTTGAGCACCGTGGATCAGCAAAACGGGAGGCTTGGCGATGGGCTGGTGAGCGAGCTCTGCTGCGCCAGCGAGCATTCCGGAATAGCCGACGATCCCCGCCACCGGGGCCTTGCGCCTAAGCCCGACGTGAAGCGCCATCATCGTTCCCTGGCTGAACCCCACGATCGCCAGATCGGCTTCGGTCAAACCATATTGCTTCAGCTTTCGGTCGATGAACGCGTCGATCGCCGGCGCTGCCGAAGCGGCACCGATTGCCAGCGCCTGCGGAGTGAAGGCCGACAGCGGCCACCACTGATAGCCACCGCCCATGCCCAGGCGCTGAGGTGCGTTCGGTGCCAGAAACAGAGCATCGGGCAGCGCGTTTCTCCAATGCGGTGCCAGCGCGATCAGATCCGCACCGTTCGATCCATAGCCGTGCAGCAGGAGCACGATGTGCTTCGGTGCGCTGCCGGAGAGCGGCTGCAGACTGGAGCCATTGACGATCTTCAACATTGCGCGCCGCTTCGTTGCGAGTGGAGGCTGGGCAGAACGCAGGCGCTCACTGGCTGTTTCAAACTTATTGGGATCGCTGGCGGATTGCTGGCGAACAGCCCCCGAGCAAGCTCTTGGGGTGCTGCAAGCCGCTTGCGCTCGCTCGCTCCGGGCGCGATGTGGGACCCTTGAAGGGCTCGGAACTCCAACAGCTACTGCACGCGAAGACCCGGGCGGCCGGGCCTGTGACGCCGCCATTTCCGCGCAACACTCTCGCGACGCCTGCGCTGGTGATCGATTTGGCTGCGCTCGATCGCAACATCGCGGCCATGGCCCAATGGGCGCGGGAGCCGGGAATCTCGCTGCGGCCGCACTCCAAGACGCACAAGAGCGGCGAGATCGCGCGGCGGCAGATCGCGGCCGGCGCGGTAGGCCTATGCTGCGCGAAACTCGGTGAGGCGGAGGCACTGGCGGCGGAGGGGATCAACGACATTCTGATCACTTCGCCTATTGTATCGGCCCAAGCGGTCGAGCGGGTCGCGCGCCTCAATCGAAAGATCGAGCGGCTCGGCCTCGTCGTTGACCACCTCGACAATGTCGATCGTCTCGCGGCGGAGATCGGCCAGGGCACCCTCGACCTGCTGGTGGATATCGACACGGGCTCGCACCGCACCGGCGTCACCTCGGCCGAAGCCGCAGTGGCACTGGCGCGGCGGATCGTCGCCACCGAGCGGCTGCGCTACCGCGGCGTGCAATTCTACTGCGGCACGCTCCAGCACATCGCCTCCGTGATCGACCGCAGAGCAGCCCTGGCGGAGCGGACCGACTATCTGGCTCTCATCCTCGACGCGCTTCGCGCGGCCGGTCTGCCCGCCGAAACGGTGAGCGGGGGCGGCACAGGCAGCTTCGCCATCGATGGCGAGCTGGGCGTGCTGACCGAGCTCCAGCCCGGCTCCTACGTCTTCATGGATCGCGAGTACGGGGATTGCGAGGCCGCCGGCCCTCGCTTCGAGCCTGCGCTTTCGATCGATACGCGCGTCGTCAGCGCCAATAGCCCTGGCCGAACGACGCTGGATGCCGGCCTCAAGGCCATGGCCACCGATGCAGGCCCGCCAAAAGTGCTCGCCGGCGCTGATCTGGCGAGCCGCTACATCTTCATGGGAGACGAGCATGGCATGCTGCTCACGCCGGACGGGTCAAGTGATCCGGTGCTCGATCAGCTGGTCACTCTCGTGCCGCCGCACTGCGACCCCACCGTCAACCTCTACGACGTTTATGCGGTTTGCGAAGGTGACAGCGTGGTAGGCTTCTGGCCCGTCTCGGCGCGCGGCAGATCAAGCTGACATCCTGGCGACTTGGCCAAAGCCGGCCGACGTTGCACCCGGGCGACTGCTCAGCTGCCCCGTTGCCTCAGCGCCGAATTAGGCATTTGCGGTAAGCGTTCTTACACGTGCGGCGGCCGAAGGTCGGGCGGGGGGCTGTAGCCGCGAGAGCGGCGCCACGTAGTTCGGAGCACCGACGAGATGCAGCACCCGATCCTCGAACAGGAGCCGCCGCTCCGGAGCGAACCTTATGTCCGCCGGGCAAGCCCTTCCTATCCTCAGCTGCCGCATGTGCTCGAGGTGCTCGAACACACGAGCGACTGTGTGGCGCTGCTCGATGCGGCGTGGCGCTTTACCTTTTTGAATGGCAACGCTCGCGCGGTTCTTGGGCAGGGCCGAGATCTCATCGGCGCGGAGCTTCACGACGTTTTTGCCTCGGAGCGTGGAACGAAAGAGTGGAGGCAGACCCAAGCGGCCGCCAAGGCGCGCAGCTCCACGCACTTCGAGTTCTTCGCCTCGCATCTCGGGCTTTGGTTCGAGGTCGATATCCACCCGATCCCTTCGGGTCTCCAGGTCTACTTCAGGGATGTGACCGATCGAAAAAGGCGCAAGCGGCCGTCGAGGCACAGGAAGAGACGCTGCGGCTGGCCCTCGAGGCGGTAGGCGATGCGGCGTGGGACTGGGACCTCAGATCAGGGGCGTTGAGGATCGTCGGGCGTCACGTGA
>JALYNE010000096.1 GCA_030773375.1 Pseudomonadota bacterium | reverse complement strand
CGACCACACGAGCAACGGCAAGATCGATGCCGCGCTTGAGGTCCATCGGGCTGACTCCGGCAGCAACCGACTTCATCCCCTCACGGACCATAGCCTGAGCGAGGACTGTGGCTGTGGTCGTCCCGTCGCCGGCATGATCATGCGTCCTCGATGCAACGGTGCGGAGCAGCTGCGCGCCCATGTTCTCGAACTTGTCGGTGAGCTCGATCTCCTTGGCAACGGTGACGCCATCCTTGGTAATGCGGGGCGCGCCGTAGCTCTTCCCGAGGAGGACGTTTCTGCCCTTCGGACCCAATGTGACTCGCACCGCATTTGCGAGGATGTCGACACCGCGGGTGATCCCTTCACGGGCATCGCGCGAAAATTTGACTTCTTTGCCTGGCATGGTCGGTACCTCGGTTTTGCGTCGGGCTGGCTTTGAATGCCATGGCGACAATGGAATGAGTGTGGTGAAGGAAGAGCAGGAACTCAGGCGAGGACGCCCAGAACATCGCTTTCCTTCATGATGATGAGATCCTCGCCATCAAGCTTCACCTCTGAGCCGGACCATTTTCCGAACAGAATCTTGTCGCCTGCCTTGAGGTCGAGCGGCGTGATCGTTCCGTCGTCGGCGCGGACCCCGCCGCCGACCGAGACGACTTCGCCTTCCTGGGGCTTTTCCTGAGCAGTGTCGGGAATGATGATGCCGCCGGGTGTCTTCACAGCTGCTTCAATGCGGCGCACCAGAACGCGGTCGTGTAGTGGGCGAAATGTCATGCTAGGCTTTCCTCTTGCTGGACCGCGACGAAACGTCGCTCGCACAAGAGGTAGCCAGCGCTGCCTTTGCGGGACTGGCACTCTAAGGTGCAGAGTGCCAGCGCCACGTGTGGACCATATCCCAAAGCGGGTCAAGCGAATCAAACGGCAGCTCGCCACGGCGAGACGCAGGTCCCCGCTGGTCAGCCAAGCAGATTGGACAGCGCTGAATGCCGATGAGCCCGTGCCAAGGAACCATCGTCCATAACGGCCGCCTCGACCCGGACGTAAACCTCATCAGCAAACCCTTCAGCTTCGAAGCCTAGCAGCAAGGGTGCGGGCGGTTCTTGATAGCTGACCGGGAGCGGCCTGCTCATCGCAGCCGTGCGGTCGGACGCAACAATGCTGCCGTCATGTGCAGGACCGGACGGCTTCCTGGCGCTTGAAGCTACTTCCGGTTTTTCCGAGCAGCATAGCGAGCATCACGCGCGAGCTTCTTCTCCGCTTCCGTGCGAGCCGCCGGAATAGCCGCGAGCTTTGCCGCCGCGTCCTCTGCCTTCGCCTCGCTTGCGGACTGCTCCGCCGCTCTCTTGGCAGCACGCTTTTCGGCTTCGGCCGCTTCGCGTTTCAGGCGCGCCGCCTGACGTTCGGCAACGATCCTATCGTCAATCGGCGGCTTCGAACGCAAATTGTCCAAGGCCTTCTGCTTCGCTTCCGCAGCACGGCCGACCCGATCCTGAAAGGACGTATCCTTGTATGACTTCATTGCTTCCAAAACTCCTCAACAGCGATCGCAACAGAGCGGTGGCACAGCCGGCGAAGCTATTTGCTCGCGAATTGGCCGGCCTCGGCGCCGAAATGCTCCTTGGCATGGGCGCGGGCTGCCGTGGCGGTCTTGAACGTCTCGGGCTGCAGCGTGGATGTCACGATCGGATAATTCTGCGAATTGTAGCGGGTTCACGGATAATGAGGCGCACAGCGCCTTCCGCGTCCTTGGCGATCAGGAAGGGGCGCACGGGAATTCTGGACATAGCTGTTCTCCGAACGTGGGGACTGGTTCATGGTGACGGAGACGCCTATGAGCGGCACCCGCTTACAAGAAAGTGGGATCAGGATTGAGTTGCGGCTTTCAAGGCAGCACGTTCGCTCGCCTTGTCAGCTATGAGCTTCTGGCGCATCTTTTCGCCACGCTGGCTGCGAACCGCCAGCTCAGTCCAAGTCGCTTCTGACCGAAGCCAACGATCACGAACATTGTGGAGCGTCGCCGCACTCGCACCGGCGCGAGCCTCTGCTGCGCGTTCGAAATAGAATTCGTGCGGTGCCGACATATGATCTCCGATCTTGAAAAAAGAGGCGAGTGTCGTTGACACCCGCCGTCGTTCTTCCTCCGCTCCGAGCAGAGGCCGCAGCTTACGCCGCCTGCAGATTGACGGCGCTGCTCTTGCCGCGCCTATCATTCTCTAGCTCGTAGGACAGGCGCTGCTCCTTTTCGAGCGTGCGCATCCCAGCGGCTTCCACAGCGCTGATGTGTACAAACGCATCGTTGCCGCCAGCTTCATTCGCGATGAAGCCATAGCCCTTGCTGTTATCGAAAAATTTTACGGTGCCGATCGGCATATCCAATTCCTTCTTTGATGGAGAGACCGAAAGTCGGCCCCTTAGCGCTGAGAGAAGCGAGAGAAGGAAATGGGAGCCGCAAAGCGCCGACGACCGTCAAATTGCGACTGTAGCAATCTTCATATGGGCCATCGGACGAGCATTACTAGAGGGCGACTGGCTTAGCACCGGCCGCACCACCCTTTGCCGCTCCGACACGTGCTCGCTCGAGGCTTGCGACAGACATCCCATGTCTGCTGAGGGGTGACGGCAAGGTCCTATTCAACCTGGATGGTGTCTGCTCCGGGGACGTCACAGCGTCTGCCGCGTGCAGCCTCTGCTCTGCCGCGACGTTATCCAGCTCTGAACCTCGATCTGGAAGCCTTACTTGCACGAACCGCTCCCCCGCCAACCTGGAATAGCCCCTCGTGCCCTGCTGAAGGAGCTCGCTCCGTTCCGGCAGCCACGGCAGGCCCGAAGCCTCTTTGAGCTCGCCATCACCGCGGCGCCGTTCGCGCTCCTGTGGATCCTAACATGGGCGGCGCTGGACGCAGGTCACGCGCTTGGCTTCGTGCTTGCGGTGCCTGCCGGGGCCTTTCTCCTCCGGCTCTTTCTGATCCAGCACGATTGCGGCCATGGAGCCTTTTTCCGACGACGGAAGAGCAACGATTGGGTGGGCCGCGTTCTCGGCGTACTGACCTTGACTCCCTACGACTGCTGGCGCCGATCCCATGCCACTCACCACGCGAGCACCAGCAATCTTGATGCGCGGGGCGTAGGCGATGTCGACACGCTGACGGTGGCGGAATTCCATGCCCTGAGCAGCACTCGCCGCTTCGTCTATCGGCTGTACCGGCACCCCGTTGTTCTTTTCGGGATCGGGCCAGCCTATCTGTTCCTGCTTCGGCACCGCCTCCCGATCGGCATGATGAGAACGGGATGGCGGCCATGGCTCAGCGCAATGGGGACGAACGCCGGGATCGCCGTCGTCGCAGGCGCGCTGATCTGGGCAATAGGCTTCAAGCTCTTCCTTCTCGTGCACCTGCCAATCGTGCTGGTCGCAGCGACGCTGGGGGTGTGGTTTTTCTATGTGCAGCATCAATTTGAGCACACGCATTGGGCTTCCGAAGAGGACTGGTCATTCCACGCGGCCGCCCTGCACGGCAGCTCGCACTACGATCTGCCGCCGATACTGCGCTGGTTGAGCGCCAATGTCGGCGTGCACCACGTGCACCATCTCGCCGGTCGGATACCATTTTACCGGCTGCCCGAGGTTCTGCGGGAGGTTCCGGTGCTCGCCGGCATCAGCCGGGTGACGGTTCGGGAGAGCTTCCGCGCGGTGCGTCTGGTGCTCTGGGACGAAAAGAAGCGGCGGCTGGTCACCTTCGCCGAAGCGGGCGCCGGGTGATCGGATACGATCCACTACATTGATGTGGGCACCAGCCCGTGCGATCAGCGGCGTTGCAGACGGGAGCAGCCATGCCTGAACACGCTCGCCAATATTGGTCGGCCGCCGCCGGTGCGGCAGTCGGGGATGGCGGCCGCTCGTCAGTGAGAGCTGGCGGCTGATATGTCTTCGGAATCCGACCAGTCGCATTACTGGCCAGCGGAAGACCTGCGCCGGGCTGTCGAAGCCGCCGGCATCGCGCTTTGGACCTGGGACGTCGACGACGACAGCTTCACCATGGACGCGCGGGGCTTCGAACTCTGGGGTCTCCCGTGGAAACCGAAGGTCACCTTCGAAGAATTGTCCGCTCACATCCATCCGGCAGACCGGGATCGGGTTCGCGCAGCCTTTGCGGCGACGCGGGGCATCGTAGGCAGCTATGAAACGGACTTCCGCATCATGCTCGGCAGCGAAATCCGTTGGATCGCGTCTCGCGGCAGGGGTGAGGATGAGGGGATCGTCGGAAGAACCATGTTCGGTATCTTCTTGGACGTGACCGGCCGCAAGCAGGCGGAGGAGGGTCACGAACTGTTGGCCGGGGAGATGAGCCACCGCGTGAAGAACCTGCTGGCTATCGCCACAGGGCTTACGCTCATCACGTCACGATCCACTTCCACCACGGCCGATATGGCCCGCGAGCTCACTCAGCGGCTCACCGCGCTTGGCAGAGCTCACGATTTGGTGCGCCCGCTGCCCGGCGGCCAAGGAAAAGCCGCCCTACTAGGTGACCTTCTTACCGTCCTGCTCGCCCCGTATGACGATCTCGGCGCCTTCAGCGGTCGAATCAGGGTTGCCGTTGAGCGGATGGGCGTCGGTGAGGAAGCGGCGACTAGCCTCGCGCTGGTCATCCACGAGCTTGCCACCAACTCCCTGAAGTACGGCGCGCTCTCCTCCACAACCGGAACTTTGGATGTGACCACGAACGCGCCGACGGACGCACGGCTGGACCTGATCTGGATGGAACGTGGAGGACCTTCGGTAAACGCCCCGCCGGAGCCCAACGGCTTTGGCAGCAAGCTGGTACACAGGAGCGTGTCGAAGCAGCTCGGCGGAGCCATCGAATACGACTGGGCGGCCGATGGCCTGATCGTAACCCTCCGTCTCGAGCGCAGCAAACTCGCGACGTGAACGCCTCATTCGCGACGACCGCCGTCTCGTCGCGTGTCCCTCTCTCGTTTTAAGGAGATAGCGCCCGCCACCTTGGCGATGCCGGTGTCGCTCGTCTGCAGCGGCAAGGCACCCGCCCTCAAACCACCTCGAGCTTCTGTTCCTTCAGCGCCTCGGCCAGCGCCGAAAGTTCCGCCGGGATGCTCGTCTTATCCGCCTTGCGCTCGAGGATCGCTTCGAGCGCGGGCGGTGCTTCAATCCTGATCCCGATCAGCGGCTCGACTGCGTCGGCGAACTTGTACGGGTGGGCGGTGGCGGCGGCGATCCAGGGCCGCTCGGCCCGCTGCTCGTCGGAGAGGCGCGCATAGGCCTCGGCGGCGGTCGCCGAGTGCGGGCACCAAATATAGCCGTTTGCCCGATATTCCGCCTGGACGCGGGCGCGGATCGTGTCGTCGTCGACCAGCTGGACGTCGAGCACGCGCTGCTCGGGGGCCAAGTGCACCAGCCGCTCGAAATTGCTGGGCGTGCCGACGTCCATCGCGTTGGCGATCGTCGCCAATGAGGCGCGTGGGGAATAGTCGCCGCTGCCGTGCCAGTCGGCGAGCGTGCGGTTGGCGTTGGTGACGAGCGTGATCGGCCCGACCGGAAAGCCGAGCGCGCGCGCATAGACCGCGGCAAAGCCGTGGCCGAGATTGCCGGTCGGGATGAGGAAGCCGGGCTCCACTCCGCTTTCAGCAAAAGCGCGCGAGGCGGCAAAGGCGATATAGGCCATTTGCGGCAGCAGCCGGCCGATGTTGATCGAATTGGCCGAAGTCAGCCGGTGCGCCGCGGAGAGCTCCGGGTTGGCAAAGGCGGCTTTGACGAGCCGCTGGCAATCGTCGAAGTCCCCTTCGACCTCCAGCGCCTGCACCGGCTCGTCCCAGCAAGTGAGCTGCAGCTCCTGGAAGGCGGAAACGCGGCCCTTGGGATAGAGGATCATCGCCCGGACCGCTTCCCTTCCCTCGGCGGCGCAGCCGACCGCGCCGCCGGTGTCGCCCGAAGTCGCGGCAAGCACGGTCAGCGGATTCGAGGGGTCGCCGATCCGATCGAAACAAGCCATCAGAAAGCGCGCGCCGAAATCCTTGAACGCGCCGGTGGGGCCGTGGAACAGCTCCAGCACTTGGAAGTTCGGCCGTGCCGGATCGCCAACCACCAGCGGCACCGGAAAGTCGAACGCTTCCGCGCAGATGGCTTCAAGCTCGCTCTCGAGCCGGTCGCCTTCGAAGAAGGGCGCCAGCATTTCGGCCGCGAAGTCGCGAAGCGTCTCGCCCCGCGGCCGGGGTCCCGGCCGCGGCAATGCTTCCGGCATGTAGAGGCCGCCGTCCGGCGCTGCGCCGTTGCGGATCGCTTCGCTGAGGGTTGCGGGGGCGGCCTGCCCACGCGTGCTGACGAACTTCATACTGTCTCCGACACCTTTTCGACGCGGGCGCCTTCCGAATGAACCGGCGCGCGATAAGCGCGGGCGGCAAGCCCCGCCTCCATGAACGCCCAGGACATTGCATCCTCGACCTTGTCCGCCTCTCCTTCCAGCGCCCAGGCGAACACCGACGGGCCCGAGCCTGAAAAGGAGCAGCCGAGCGCGCCCGCCTCCATCGCCGCTTTCTTCACCTCGAAGAAGGGCGGCAGCAGATGCGCGCGCTGCGGCTCGACCAGGACATCCTCGAGCCCGGCGCGAAGGAGCGCCATGTCGCCGCTCGCGCAGCCGGCGGCAAAGGCAGCGATCCTGCGGCTGTGCTCGACGATCAAAGCCATCGGCACTTCGCTCTTGAGGAGCGCACGCGCCGCCTTGGTTTCGGTTTCGACCGACGGATGGAGCAGGATCGTGACGATGCCGGCGGGCACGGGGAGCCGCGTCACCAGCGGCGGCTCGACCGAAGCGGCGAGCACCAGCCCGCCGAGCAGGCTCGCCATCACATTGTCCCAATGCGGCGGATCGGACGCGACCCGCTCGCCCTCGAGCGCGAAGGGAAGAAGATCCGGCACCGCGAACGGTGTCTCGAGCAATGCATTCACCGCCGCAGCGCCCGCCACGGCCGACGCCGCCGATCCGCCCATGCCGGCCGAAAGCGGCACGCCTTTACGAATCGAAAGGCGCACGCCGAACGGATTGCCGGCCGCCTGGAGCAAGGCCTCTGCCGCGGCCAGCGCCGTGTTGGTGCGGGGGCTGTCCGGAAGCCTCTCGACCAGTCCCGAGACGGCCCCAAGCCGCACGCCCGGCGCCTCCTCGCGCACCGCGGTGACATGGTCGCGCGCAGCGTCGAACGCCTGGCCGAGGACGTCGAACCCGACGGCGACATTGCCGATGCTCGCAGGAGCGCTTGCAGAAGCTCGTTCCATTCCCGTCTCCTCAGGCCCGAACCAAAACGGGCTCAAGCTGGTCTTCGTTCGCGCGCAGCAACACCACCCGCTGCACGTTCAGCACGTCGGCAAATGCTCCCATAGATGCGGCAAGCGCGTCCGTCAGCAGTGCTGAGGCGGAAGCGAGGTTCTGCACTGCGAGCGGTTGGCGACGGGAGCGCCGGGGAAGAAGGTGCTCGGCCATTCAACTCTTTCGCCTGAAGAATAAAAAAAAGCCCGCTCCGGGAGGGTGGAGCGGGCTTAGGGGACGCTTTCAATTCGTAACCCTCTTCAGCCGCTCCTTGACCCGCAGGCCCTGATGATGGCGAGAATGGCCGTCGTCGAGCCGCCCGCGCGAGCGCCTGCGGCGATCGGGAATTGGGCGGCCGTCCACATTCTGCTCGCTCTCCTGGCGCGGAGTCGCTCTGGACTCGAATTGGATCCCATTCATGGGATAGTCCTCACGCTGAGGTCAACCGAAAAAACGCCACTCCACCTGCTTTCCGATCGGAGGCGGCGTCTCCTCTTCGGCCAGCCACAGCGGATGGGATACATTCCTTTCGGCTAAGCCGCAGCCGCGACAGCCGGGTCGAACGCCTCCAGCGGCTCCAATTCGTCGTAGAGCCGCTCGAGATCGGCGCCTGCGATCTCGCCGAGCAAGTCATCGAAGCTGTCGACGACGAAGTAGCAGCGCTGCAGCGCGTCGGATCGGTAGCGGGTTCGGAGCACCCGGCGGAGGTCGAATCCGAGCCGCTGCGGCACCGGGCTTTGGAGTGCGTAAGCCGATTCCTCGAAGCTCGAGGCGATGCCGGCGCCGTAGATCTTGAGGGCTCCCTCCTCGCGCGCCAGGCCGAACTCGACGGTGTACCAGTAAAGCCGCGCAAGCCGGTGGATAGCGCCCTTCTCGAGCGCGCGCAGACCGGCTTCGCCGAGCGCTTGCATGAAGTCTCCGATGCGGGGGTCCGCAAGCATCGGCACGTGCCCGAACACATCGTGGAACACGTCCGGCTCCTCCAGATAATCGAGCTGAGCGGGCGAGCGGATGAAGTTCCCGGCGGGAAAGCGGCGGCGGCTGAGATGGCCGAAGAAAATGTCGTCGGGAACGAGCCCCGGCACCGAGACCACCGTCCACCCGGTTCGCGCCGACAGCCGCTCGTTCAGTTCGGAAAAGTCCGGAATGCCGGGCCGCGAGAGGCGTAGCACGTCAAGCCCTTCCTCGAAGGCGCGGACCACGCGGCCGTGAAGCTTCTCCTTCTGGCGTGCGAAGAGGAGGTCCCAGACGCCATGTTCTTGGGCCGTGAACCGCTCCCAGTGCTGCGGGATCGTCCAGTCCTCGGCGGTGCCGGGCGGACGGGTGCCATGGACGTGCGAAGCGGGCGCTGGTGCGGCGGCTTCGAATGCGTTGAACATTGGCGTACAAGTCCTTCTTCGCAACAAGAAAAACCCGCCCGGATGTCCGGACGGGTCGGTTTGATCGAGCTTCTATTGGGCTAGCGCATCATACCGGTCCCGCCCGAGCGGTGCCGTACGGATAATAAGACAGTGCATGGACGCGCAGCGCAGCTGCCGCTGAGTGCGGTGCGACCGGGCCAATGATGGGTGCGCGCTGAGCCATCGCCATCAGCTGAGGAGTCTCGCCTGCAAAGTCAATGATACGGCAGATGAATGGCGATTTTCTGCCGGGTTCAGCTTAGAGCAGACTACGCTAAATCTGACCCGTTCGCCCTGAGCCTGTCGAAGGGCTGTCCTGCTTTCCCTTCAAGGAGCAAAACAGGGCTTCAACGGGTGCCCATGAAAGTACTACTTTCATGGGATCCCTCACAAGCTCAGCCCGAACGGCAAAGAGCACTGATCCCGATTTCACGCAAGTTGCTCTAGGGCCTGTTGAGATTCAGCGGCTGTTGATGACGGCTGCGGCGAGGTGGATCATGGCTGTGAAGCTCTGGTCGGTTTTGTCGGAGCGCATGGCGATACGCTTGAACTCCTTGAGCTTGCAGAAGAAGTTCTCGATGAGGTGCCGCCACTTATAGAGGTCGGCATCAATCCTGAGACGTTGCGCGCGGGCGGGGTGCTGCGAGATGACGATCTTGGCGCCGCGCTCATTCAACTCGGCGACGAGTGCGTTGTTGTCGAACGCCTTGTCGGCGATCAAGCCTTCAAAGGCGAGGCCATCGATCAGCGGCGGCACGCCGATGCTGTCGTAACGATGCCCTGGCATGAGCCGGAACCGCACCAGATTCCCCAGCGCATCGGTGAGCGCCAGGATCTTGGTCGTCATGCCGCCTTTGGAGCGGCCAATGGCCTGGCTCTGAGTCCCCCTTTTGCGCCTTGGCCGTGGCGGTGGACCTTGACGATGGTGCCATCGATCATTGCGAACTCCATGTCCGGGTCGGCCGACACCGCCTCAAAAAGCCGTTCGAACACATCGGCTTTCACCCAGTCGCGATAGCGGCAAAAGACGGTGTTCCACTTGCCAAACAGCACCGGCAGGTCACGCCACGGGCTGCCCGTTCGCGCGATCCACAGCACAGCTTCCACAAACAGGCGATTGTCACTGCCGCTGCGGCCAGGATCGGTCGGCTTGCCCAAACAATGCCGTTCCATCTTCGCCCACTGATCATCCCGAAGAACCAACCGAACAGCCTCCATCACAAACTCCTTTCAAGGAGTTTGAATCAGACCGCGTGGGCGATGGGAATCCTGAATCTCAACAGGCCCTAG
>JALYNE010000095.1 GCA_030773375.1 Pseudomonadota bacterium | reverse complement strand
TCGAGGGCGACGGGGCAGCCCAGCTGCCGACCCAGAAACCCAGCGACATCCGCGCCCGCCCAGCCTGGCTTGGTGGTTCGACCCATCCGACCCCAGCTGGGTGAGCCCGGCCTTATGTCGATCGGCCCGAACGAGGCAATCCCGAGCGCGGCCAGGTGGCCATGCTCTGCCGCCGCATCGGCGAAGAAAGCCGCTATCTCTGAAAGGGTCGTTTCAGGATCGCGGGTTGGGATCCGCTCGCGGCGCAGCGGCTTCAGCGGGTCGCGCGCGACGGCCACGATCGCCTTGGTTCCTCCGAGCTCCAGAGACCCGAGCAGCGGCCGCATGGCGTTCCCCCTTTACCGATCCGCCACTAAGCAAGCTCCGGCTCGTTGGCCAGCACTGCGCGCCGGGTAGGCTGCCGGGTCGCGAGCAGCACCGCAACAGCAAGGAAATAAAGCGCAGCCAGCGAAGTGATGCCGGCCGCCATGCTGAATCCTTCGGCCACCTGCGCGACGAACAGCGGCGAAAGGCCGGCGCCCATGAAGCCGATCGCGGTCATAAGTCCGGCCGCCGTCGCGCGGGCGTGCGGGGGGACGACGTCATGCAAAGCGGCGTAGATGCAGCCATCGAACAGGCCCTTCCCGAAACTGGTGGCAAGAAGCACCGCACCCACCAGCGGAGCCGTGTTCGCAGCAAGCAAGGGAAGTAGAAACACCGCCGCCAGCGCAAGGCCGATCGCCAGAGTATAGAAGCGGCCGAGCGGCGTCCGCTTTGCGAGCGCGTCGGCAATGAGCCCGCCAAGCGGCACGGAGATGAACCCGGCGATGCTTATCGTCGCTGCGCCATAAAAGGCTGAACTCGCCAGATCGAGGCCGAGTTCGTCGTGAACGAAAGTGGGCGCCCAGATCGTGATGCCTTGCGCTGCGCCGGTCGCGAGGAAAAACACGCCGCACAGCATCAGCGCAGGCTTGATCCTGAGCACGATTGCGAACGGCTCCTCGCGAGGACCGGCCTGCGTCCCGGAGGGGCGGGACGGCCCGTCTTTCAAGGTCCGGGCAAGAATGAAGCAAACGACGACCCCGACCGCGCCGAACAACAGAAACGGCGCCTGCCAGCCCAAACGGTCCGCAAGCAAGCCGGCGGCAAGCGCGCCGAGCCCTCCGCCGGCGAAAACACCGGTTTGATGCAGCGAAAGCGCTCGGCTGCGGGTCGCGGGACGGTGCCAATCGCCGATCAGCGCCGTGGCGGTCGGATAATAAGTCGATTCCCCCAGCGCCACCAGGCTGCGAAACGCGAGCAGCATGCCAAACCCAACGGACAAGGACACCATGCCGGTGGCCACGCTCCAGAAGCCGAGGCCATAGATGATGACCCGCGTGCGCCGGGTCGCGTCCCCGAGCCGTCCGGAGAAAAGCACGGCAACCGCATAAACCCAGAAAAAGACGGAATTGATCAGCGCAAGCTGAGTTGGAGTGAGCCCGAACTCCTCCCGCAGTTGCGGCATCACCGCGACGAGGATCGAGCGGTCCGCATAGTTGAGGAAGGAGACCATCCACAGCAGGCCAACCAGCACCCAAGGGTAATTGGCGCCCGCCGAGCGCACGGGCTTCGCAGCGGCCATGTCCCTACTCGTCATATCGGCTCCTCCCGCCCGAGCGTTCCAGTCGCGGGCCAAGCGCCTGTCCCGTTTATGAGAATGGCGCGAAAATCGTTGACGTTGGTCAGCGTGGGTCCGGTCACCACCAGATCGCCAAGCGCCTCGAAGAACAGGTAGGCATCGTTGTGCTGGAGGTGGGCGACAGGATCGAGGCCCTTCGCGCGGGCACGCGCCAGCGTGTCGGGGGTTACGATCGCGCCGGCCGCCTCTTCGGTTCCGTCGATCCCGTCGGTGTCGCAAGCCAGAGCGCTGATCCCGGGCGCGCCGTCGAGCGCAATTGCAAGCCCCAGCAGATATTCGAGATTGCGGCCGCCGCGCCCTTCACGATTGACCACAGTGACGGTGGTTTCGCCGCCGGAGATGATCGCGCGTGCCTTGCCCGCCGCCGCCAGCCGCCGAGCGAGTGCAGCGTGACTCGCCCCGAGATGCCGCGCTTCCGCCTGGAGCTGATCACCGAGGTCGGTGACGGCAAAGCCGCGATCGGACGCGAGCTTGGCGGCGGCCGCAAGCGCGTCTCTCGCCCGCGCGATCACGACCGTCTCGCCGCCCGCCAGCCCCAGCGCGTCGGCCGCCGGCGTCTCGTTGGCCGGATCGGCGAGCGCCGCCGCCACATTGTCCGGCAGCTCTATGTTGTACTTCGCGACGATCTCGCGCGCTTGCTCCAGCGTCGTGTGGTCCGCCACCGTCGGTCCCGAAGAAACGAATGAAGGGTCATCGCCTGGTACATCGGAGATGATCCAGGTCGTGACCCGTGCGGCCCCTGCCGCCACAGCCAGTCGGCCGCCCTTGATCGCGGAGAGATGCTTCCGGACGCAGTTGATCTCGGCGATGGTCGCCCCCGACTGCAGCAACGCCCGAGTGATGAGCTGCTTGTCGGCGAGACGCACGCCCTCGCTAGGTGCGGAGAGCAAGGCCGAGCCTCCCCCCGACAGCAGAACCAGAAGCTGGTCGCCCGGATCGAGACTTCCAGCAAGTTCGAGCGCCCGGCGTGCCGCCCGGACACTGTTCTCGTCGGGGAAAGGGTGCCCCGCCTCGATGATCTCGACGCCCGGCCACGAAATTCCGCCTCGGGGAATGTGCCCATAGCGCGTGACGACCAAGCCGCTCAGCGGTGTACGTGCGCGCTTTTGAGCGATCCGCATCATCTCTGCTGCAGCCTTGCCAACCGCGATCGCAACCGCGCGGCCGTGCGGCGAGGCCGGTACGACGCGCGGCATTGCCACTTCCGGGGAAACGGCGCGGACCGCTTCGTGAAAGAGCCCCAGCAGTTCGGCACGCACAATTTCTTGGCTCGCACCGGCCGCAACCATGGTCGTATTGGACATGAAGATCGCGACCTTCCCCTCCCAAGCGGCGGCTTCATCCACCCCTCGCCAGCCAACCGGCCGCAGGAAAGCTGACCGCTGCCGGGCTGTAAGAATAGTCTCCATTTCCGGAACGATCTGTTCCGCGGGCGGCAACCGTTAGTGAATTTCCCAAGACAATATGGGGCGGAGATGCTCGACCAGATAATCCACGAGCGTTCTGACACGAACCGGCACCGCCTTGGGATCCACGAACAGCGCATAGAAGCTCATGTCGTCCGTCTGCCAACCCGGCAGCACCTCCACCAACTGGCCTTGGGCCAGATCGCCTTTGCACAGAAATGCAGGCAGGTTGGCGATGCCCAGTTCGGATATCGCGGCCTGCCGCAGGAGGATCAAATCATTGCAGACCAGCTTCGGCAGATATTCCACCGTGACCTCCTCAGAGCCCTTCCGCAGCGCCCACCTTTGACGGCGGTCGATCGTACCTGCGGCGAGGAGATCGAAGCGCGGCAGTTCGATGTGGTTTTGCGGCATGCCCTTGCGCTCGAAATATCCCGGCGCTCCAAATGCTCCGCACTCGGTCGTGCCGAGCTTCACTGCGACCAGGTCGGAGTCCGGGAGCGGCCCGGTCGAGAGTGCCACGTCGAACCCGCCGCGCAGCAGGCTCACAGCATCGTCGCTGAGAACGCTTACCAGGCGGACGTCAGGGTACAACTTCAGGAAGTCCGCCAGCAGCGGGCCGATCAGGCTTTGACCCAGCACATAAGGGATCGCGATCCGAACAACGCCCTGGGGGTGACGCTGCTGGCTCTGCAGAGCCCGCTCGCCATCCCGCAGAACGCCCATGGAGCGAAGGCAATATTGAAAAAACAGTGCGCCGTCCTGAGTCACCGTCACGGCACGGGTGCTGCGGTAAAGCAGCTGCGCACCGAGATGCTCCTCCAACCTCGACACGCGCCGGCTGATCGTGGATTTCGGCAAGCCAAGCAGGCGCCCCGCCTTGGTCAGGCTCTCCGTTTCGACTACTTTTGCGAAAACCATCAAATCGCCCAAGTCGAGCATTGCGGCCACCTCCCAAGGTGAGGCTAACCCGCAGTTGCAATACTGACAACAGACTGTTCCAACTTAACAGGCTTCCAGCTCAAAGCAGGACGGATCAGCTTCTTCCCCGATGGGTGCGACACTGGTCCGCTCATGAGACGCGGGAAAATCGCGCGGCAAGGGGGGTACGATGCTGAACCGAAAGAGCGAGAACCGTTTCTATCTTCTGTCCGCGACGGCGCTGGCGCTGTGCCCGGCAATGGCAAGTGCGCAGTCCCAACAGGATGCGCCGCCGGTCAGCGAGGATGTCCCCGCGCAGCAAGAGCAAGCGGAAGGGCCGAACGACCTTGCCGACATTGTCGTCACCGGCACGAGCCGGGCGCGCGCTCAGCTGGACACTCCCCTGGCCGTGACCGTGATCGACGATGATACGTTGACGAAGCTGACCGCGAGCAGCCAGGCGGACATCCTCAACCAGGTTCCGACCGTCAAGGCCGAAGGCGGCGGCGGCGAGGTCGCGGTCAACGTCTTCATCAAGGGCCTGCCATCGGGCGGCCAGTATCAATTCACGCCCCTCCAATATGACGGCATTCCCGTGCTGAGCACCTTCGGCCTCAATTCGTCGGCTTATGACGTCTACTTCCGCAACGACCTTGGCATCGCCAGGCTCGAGTTCGTGCGGGGCGGCGTTTCGAATCTGTTCGGCGCCGGCTCGGTCGCGGGCCTCATCAACTACATCTCCAAGACGGGCGGCGAAAGACCGGAGGGAACGCTTCAGCTGGAAGTCGCGGAAAGAACGCGCGTCCGCGCAGACGCTGCGCTGAGCGGGCCCGTGGGAGGCACCAACCTCTTCTACGCCGTGTCCGGCTACTACCGCTACGACGAAGGGCCGATTCGGACGGGTAACCTGACCAAGGGCGGCCAAATTCGCGGCAACCTCAAATACGAGTTCGACGACGGCACCGGCTCGGTGAGGCTCTACGGCCAGTATATTGACGACCAGGTCCAATTCTATCTTCCCTTGCCGCTCGACGGCACGACCCGGAAGCGGATCCCTGGCAATGACGGCCGAAGGGTCGAGCAGGTGGAGACCGATGCCGTTCGCGGGATCGGCTACAATACCCCCGACGGACGGTTCACGACGTCGATCACGGACGGTGTGTTCACCCGCGGCGGCGCAATTGCACTCGCCTTCGACAAACAGCTCGGCGGCGGGTTCGGAATGAACGGCCGCTTCAAATGGGCCGATTACAACCACCGCTTCGACTTCTTCCTGGACGGCGACGGCATCGTCAACCGCCCCGAGACCCTGTCGGGCTTCCTGCGCAACCGCAACCTTCCTCAGGACGCCACATTCACCTTCGTCGGCGGGCAGCCGGTGCCGGGCAACACGATCCTGTTCGCGAACCGCTTCATCGATCGTGACAGGCCCGCCGAAGATATGAGCGGCGAGCTCAATCTGACCAGCAGCTTCGCCACCGGCAGCTTCGAGCACAGCGTCACGCTGGGCGGATTTGCAGCGCGCACCGAGGCGCGCGATTTCAACGTCACCACGCGATACCTCGGCGAGTTCAACAACCGGCCCCGGCTGGTCAACGTCGTCGTGCGTGACGCCGCCGGGAATCCAACGATCATATCGAACAACGGTTTGCTCGACGCCGGCGTGGGCTACGCGAACAACCTGCACGAGGCTGAGCGCTACGCCGCCTATCTCGCCGATCAGGTCGAGAGCGGGCCCTTCATCTTCGACATCGGCGCTCGCGTCGAGCGACTGGAAGGAGACATCCTGCGCGAACGCACCGCGACCTTCGTGACCGATCCCACGACGCCGAACCTCGCCCGTGCCTTGCGCGACGTGGTCTGGGGCAACGACAGCTTCCTTCGTGCGCGCGTCGCCACGACCGAATGGGCGGTCGCGCTCGGTGCACTCTACAAGCTTACTCCCGACGTGAGCCTCTACGTCAACGCCGCACGAGGCTACTTCTTCCCGGAGCTGAGGTCGGTCACCTTCAATGCGGCCGGCCAGGCACAGAGCTACGAGGGTGAGATCATCCGGCAGGTCGAAGGCGGCGTTAAGTTCGCAAGCGGCCGCTTTTCCGGCACCGTGGCGGGGCTTTACACGGATCTCAAGAACCGCCGCGACGTCACCTTCGTCAACGACGGCCGCGGCGGCATCATCGAGCGAGTGAACGTCGTGTCGACCGAATCCTACGGGGTGGAGGCGGCATTGAACGTCCGGCTGCTCCCGAACCTCCGGTTCGACGGCAACGTCACCCTGCAGGACCACAAATTCACCGCCTTCGAACGCAATCCCGCCTTCATCGGCAACGAGCTGCCGCGTCAGCCGAACCTCCTTTACAATGCCGGGCTATATTATGACGACCGGACATTCAACGCGTCGATCTACACCAACTATACGGGGAAGAACTTCACGAGCGAGGCCAACTCCATCGAGCTGGAGGACTTCCATCTCGCTTCCTTCGATGCCGGCTACACCACCGGCGGGCCTGGAGGCGCGTTTCGGATCGGCGTTCACATCTTCAATCTGTTCGAGAGCCAGGGAATCACCGAGGGCTCCCCGCGTCAGGACACGAACCAGACGAGCGGCGGAAACTTCTTCGTCGGACGCCCCATTCTACCCCGGCGCTTCACGGCGCGGCTGACCTACAGCTTCTAGATAGTCGGGAGCGGACGAGCGCTGCTCGCCCGCTCCGCTCGTTTCAAGTGGAGCTGCCTGCGGATGACAGACACTCGCGATCTAGAAGCACGCGCCATTTTGCAACGGAACGATCGTGGCGGCTACACGGTCCCGAACGGCCGCGTCTATCCGTTCCAGTGGAACTGGGACTCAGCCTTCGTTGCGCTTGGGTTTGATACGTTCGATCGCAACCGAGCCTGGCGGGAGATCGAAACGCTCTTCAGTGCCCAGTGGGAAGACGGATTCGTGCCCCACATCGTCTTCTGGAAGGACGATCCCGGTTATTTTCCCGGTCCGTCGGTCTGGCAGACCGGAAAAATGCCGGTCACGTCCGGCATCACCCAGCCGCCCGTCGCCGCCAGCGTGGTTCGCAGGCTCTGGGAAAGAGCCGAAGCAGCAGGCGAGGGTGCCGCGTATCGAGGGCGCCTGGATGAGCTGTTTGCGCGGCTGATGGCCTGGCACCGCTGGTTTCGCGACTATCGCGATCCTGACAGGCGCGGCGTCGTCGTGGCGATGCACCCGTGGGAAACCGGCCGCGACAATTCGCCGGAATGGGACGCGCCCGGCGAAGCGATCGACACATCGCAGGTGGGCGAATATCAGCGGCGCGACACCAGCCACCTCGACGCCAAGATGCGGCCGACCAAGCTTGAATACGATCGATACGTGGCGCTGGTGCAATATGGCCGCGCGCGTGGCTGGGACCATGGCAGGATAACCGCCGGCAACCCGTTCCGGGTCGCAGATGTCGGCATGTCGATGATCCTGATCCGCGCCCACCGCGATTTGCTTCATCTCGCTCAGTTGATCGGGCGCGAACAGGAAGCATCCGAGCTTCGCGAGATGATCGCGACGGCAGGGGCCGGCGTCGGCTGGCTTTGGGATGAGGAGAAGGGCACCTGGTGCTCACGCGATCTCATCACCGGCCGCCCTTCGAGGTTCATCACCAGCGCTTCGTTCCTGAGCTTTTATGCCGGGATCGTCGATCCCCAAAAGGATGCGCTGATGCTCGCGCACCTCGAACGCATCGGCGCCAAGGTCCGCTACCTGATGCCTAGCCTCGATCCTGACGATCCGGGTTTTCAGATGATCCGCTACTGGCGCGGCCCTTTATGGTCCGTCGTCAATTACATGATCGGAGTCGGACTTGCAGAAGCCCGCCACGATGGCTGGGCTGCCCGCATCCACCAGGACACGCGCGCCGTCATCGAGCAAACAGGCTTTTACGAGGCTTTCAGCCCGATCGACGGCTCGGGCACCGGTGGTGAGGATTTTTCCTGGACTGCAGCCATTTGGCTAGCCTGGACCAGGCTGGTGCATTGACGGCCGGAGACCCTCCGCTCTTTTGAAGTCTGCCCGTTCTCAAGATGCAACCCGGCCAAAGCTCCTTAGCTTTCGGGGGAAGTCCCAAGAGGCGCGGGTGCGGAGCTCGACAGCCGTGTTTCCGCTTCAGCGATCGATTGTTCCGCTTCGCAAGCGTCGCTCTAACGGAACTTGGGGCCGACCACCCAGGACACGAGCGAATGGCGGATGCCGCTCGTGACCGGGAGAACCCGGTGATGGAAGAACGAGGGAAAAACCAGCACGGAGCCCCGCTTTCGGAAGTCGTCCCCGGGAGAGGGATATCCGAAAAACTCGAATTCACCCCCGGCATAATCCTCTGGCTGGCTCAGCTGGACGACGATCGACAATTTCCGGTCGTAGGCGGTGTCATTCTGCCAGATGACGTCTTGGTGCCAATCATATTTTCCGCCCAGCGCACCGACATATTCGGTGAACTGCACCTCGAGCGGCTCTGTTATGTCAAAACCGAAAACGTCCAGATTGGACCGTCTGAAAAACCACATCAGCTGATCGGCGATGTCACGATCCAGGCCATCGATGTCGAGCCACCTGAGCGTCGATACGCGGACCTCCGGTCGCATCTGCGCGTCGCTGACGTGGTTGCCGACGCCGCCTGTCATTGGCGGACGTTGCATGGCTTTGGAGACGATATAGTCGCAATATTCAGGCGCCAGCGCCTGGTTCCAAACTTGCCAGGTGTATT
Organism: Pseudomonadota bacterium; assembly: GCA_030773375.1. Classification (GTDB taxonomy): domain Bacteria; phylum Pseudomonadota; class Alphaproteobacteria; order Sphingomonadales; family Sphingomonadaceae; genus Allosphingosinicella. The sequence continues at coordinate 1,341 of JALYNE010000095.1, read as the reverse complement.
TCATGCACGCCATTCCTCGAGCTTAGCCAAAGGCTTCGGCGCCAGCGCCTAGAGAAATTATGGCCAGCAGACCATAGCTTGTCACGGCGCCACCAGGCTCGTGCAGCGGGGCCCCCGGGGCGGCACAACGCCCGGAGATGTTGACATTCGCCACCCTTGCACCGAACCGGCACTATCGCATCGCTGCCGCGGCGCAGATGAAGCGGACCCGCGCCCCTGGAGCTGAACACAAGTCACTGATTAGGACCGATCATGAAAACGCAAACGATCTTCTGGGCAATCGCGGCCGCAGCTTTGCTGCTGGTCGTCTTTTCGGGCTTTGCCGAGAGGAGGCAGGCTTCCCGAAAGAATTTGGATCGGCCCGGGTGGATTTCGTGGCCGCTCATGCAGGTGCTCGGAGTCATCGGCATGGTGGTTGCAGCCGTTCTTGCCCTGAAGGGGTAGAAGTGCATCGAGCCGAGCCCGAGCGCTTGGTTCGTGGAGAGTCACGAGGTCAGCCAGAAGACTTGCCAATATGAATGAACAAGTCACCACGGGAGCAGCCGGCAACTCGACGGACATGGCCGGGTTCGATGCAAAGCTGCGGTTGACGGCCTTTGCCGGCGGCTGGGAAGCGCATCGGCACCGCCACTGCATCTGGATCGTCTCGCCGGAAGGCTATCAACATCATCACGCGTTCGATGAGGTGGCGGAAGCGCTGGAGGAGGCCTTTTCAGAACTCGGCGGCTCCGCTCCCATCACGCGGCACCCGTCCCAATGGAACGGGCGCTCCCCGATCGTGCTTGGGACGAACCTGCTGCCCGCAATCGGCAGCCCGGCCCTGCCCGACGGCACGATCCTCTACAATCTCGAACAGGTGGATCTCGGAAGCTCCTGGTTCAAAACGGAATATCTGGCGTTGCTCAGCCGCTACCCCGTGCTGGACTATAGCCCGCGCAACAGAGACGAGCTGCGACGGATCGGCATATCGCACGCAGCGCTGCTGGAAATCGGGTATAGCCCCGTCTTAACCCGCATCCCGACCGATCGCGAAAAAGACATCGATGTGCTGTTTTACGGGTCCGTGAATGAACGCAGGGCCCGAATACTGGATGATCTGAGGAACCGCGGCCTCAATGTCGTCTCACTTTTCGGTGTTTATGGCGCCCAGCGTGACGAAGCGATTGCGCGCGCCAAGATCGTGCTCAATCACCATCACTACAGGCCTAACATTTTCGAGATCGTGAGGATTTCGTACCTGCTGGCGAACAAGGTCTGCGTGGTTGCTGAAGGCGACAGTGAGGATCCTGACGTGAAGCCCCTAGCGGGTGGGATCGAGCTTGCCGCCTATGATGATCTGGT
>JALYNE010000094.1 GCA_030773375.1 Pseudomonadota bacterium | reverse complement strand
CTTCGGCGACCAACAGCGCCAATTCAGCTACAAACTCGGCTACGAGTGCCACCAACTCGGCCAACTCGGCAACCAGCTCTGCGGCCAGCGCGACCAATTCAGCCAACAGCGCAACGGCTTCAGCGAACAGTGCCACGACTGCATCTGGCCACGTGACGACGGCCTCCAACTGGGCTCAAAAAGCCGACGGCACCGTCGACGGCACGGGCTATTCGGCAAAGTATTGGGCCGGGCAGGCGGCTGCGATCACGGGCATCCCGACGCTCAGCGGCAATGCGGGGAAGTTCCTGACGAACGACGGCGCTGCCATGAGCTGGTCGGCACTCGGTGCAATGGCATCACGAGGGAAGGCCACGGCGGCACAAATCTATGCGCTAACGGCCGATGCGGGCATCACGGCAGACAATCTCGGCTCGGCATTTGCAGGGGTGGCCCTCTCTGACGCGGCCACCGTCACCTTCGACTGGGCTGCTGGTTACTATCGGACGCTAACCGCGACTGCCGCGGTGGGTAGCTCGCGTGCGCTTGGCAATCCGACCAACGTCATTCCCGGCTCCACGCGGATTATTTAAGTTGTCGGAGGCGACACAACGGCGCGCACCCTCTCTTTCGGAACCAACTTCAAGAACCCGCCGACCATCAACGATCTCACCACGACCAAGGGCTACGCGATCAGCGTCTTCGCCGTGTCGCCAACGCACCTGGTGCCCGTTTCCGTGAGGGCGCTCTGATGCTGCCGGGGTTTCCTGCGCTTATCGGCGGGGCAGGCTTCCCAAGCTTCAAGTTGACTGTTGCCAACCCCGAAACAGATGTTTGGGGCTATAAGGCCAACGACGACGCCAACCTTGGCACAGGCTATGGTTCGGTAGACAATCGCTTTGTCGTAGGAACAGCTCCAAATGGCGTCGATCCAAAGCTCTTAATGGTAGCTGACGAATTTGGCCACAGTAAAATATTCTTCGGTGGCGGTAACTTTGTTAGTTACTTAGGAGCCGTCGCCAACCGCTTCATAGTTGGCGAAATAGTTGTAGCGCCAACTTGGATACATAACATCAATTTTAACTGGACGCTTTGGGAAGTTTGGAACCCCGCAAATGGCTTTGGCTAATAAGGCTGGGCAAGTGCTCACTTGCCAATTCTATAGCGCCTGATTTGAGAGGATTGCCTTATGATTCCTGTTCTTGAAACCAGCCCAGGTGTCTTCGAGCCCATCGAAGGCAACCCGGTCATGGAAAGTCTGCACGAGGACGAAGCGCAGCGCCATTGCGCTCCGCTGGCCACGCTGCTCCATCCGAACTGGACCGATGCGATGCGCGCTGAGTTCGGAGTGTTCCTCGTTGCGCCAGTGCCAGTGCCGGCCGGCCATGTTGCCGCCTCTACAGCCTATCAACGCGCCAATGGCGTGGTGACGCAGGTTCACACGCTCGCACCGTTCGTGCCGCAGCAGGTCGCCCCGCTCCAGATGCGGAAAGCGATCCGTCATCTCGGCCTCAAGGCCACAGTGGACGGCTACGTTTCAACGGTCACCGAGGAAAAGCGGGGCTTGGGAATATGCTCTCTCGATCCCGCGAAGCCACGGGCTGGTGATCGAAGCTGCGGCTGCAATGGGCTGGACGGAAGCCCAGACTGATGACCTTTTCAGGCTGGCGGCTACTCTCTGACGATTACCGAATGATGTCACCTCTGGCCTTCAAAAAGTCCACAGGCTAGGCTGCGTTAAGTCGTCTCACCCGTGGATCTGTCCTTCTGAAGCAAGGCGTCGGCATTGGTTAAGATCTTCTGAGAGGCATGCCCGATTGACCAGGAGAGAGCGTGATCGACAAAAACACCAGTTCCTGCTTGCTCGAGTTTCCCGAAGAAGTACTGGTCCTCACCGATGCCCTCGATGTGGCCTGGAACGGGCTGAAAGGCGAACAATGGCCAGAAATTCTCATTGCCGGCAGCGATGGCTTGCTCGTGAAGCAGGTCGAAGATGTTCATGTCCATCAGACAGAGGCCCAACCCGAGAGCGAGCACCTGGGAGACTTCGCCATTGTTCGCCATCTCCTCCGTTGTCCATAGGGTTCTGTAATCCATCCCGATAGCGGTAGGATAGTTGTTAAGGCCGCGCCCGGGATAGTTCACGCCGACGACGGGCAGGTTGTGCGACAGTAGCCTGATAAGCGCGTCTTGTGGAAAGCTATGATCTGCGTCCGCCCACAGAAGATAGTTTGCGCCCCAATCAATAGCATCTTTTACCAGCAGGTTCCTCACGGTGCCGAGCGCCGAAGAGCTCCTCATGAACATCTCAATCTTCGGAACAATCGTTTCGCCATTAAAAACGATCCGTCCCGGCTGAACAGTCGATTGGACCATGCTTACAAGGCTGAGGGCGAAGTACGCGTGAACGTCGGCGTAATGGGGGGTGCAAATCGCAATCTTCATTCGGACGCCATAGTCCTGGAGGATCGATGAGAATAGCCCTCGACATCCCTCCGGGCCTCGTCTCGGACGATACCACCTTTGCCTCCTCCGGGCGGTATCAGGACTCGAACAACATGCGTCCCTCGCGGGGGCGGATGGGCTCAAGGCCAAAGTGGACGGCTACGTTTCAACCGTCAGCGAGGAAAAGCGGGAGGCTTGGGAATACGCCCTCTCAATTCCGCGGAGCCACGGCCTAGTGGTCGAAGCCGCTACAGCAATGGACTGGACTGAGGCCCAGACGGACGACCTTTTCAGGCTGGCGGCAACCCTCTAGACCGCAAATAAGACTCCTTTTGATCGAGCGCATCCGCGTTCGACAACACCACTTCGAAGATGTGACCGACCTGCCATGAAAGCGCGTGGTCCACGTAAACGCCAATCCCAGCCTCTTTGAGGCCATTGAAGAAGTAAGTATCCTCACCAACACCCAACAGATTTCCCGGCACGATTTCATAGGCAAACAGCGGCCAGAAGGTGTCCCGGCCTTGCGAAAGTGCGTGCTGATACAGCCTATCCAAGACGGTCATGTCCATCAGGCAAACGCCGAGGCCGAGGCTTGCGATCTGCTCGACCGTTCCGCTCTCGGCCAGCTCCTGTGTTGTCCAGACATGCTCGCCGCTGAGCGAAAGTGCCGTGGGGAAGGTGGGGTAGGTTCGTCTCGGGTAGTTCGCGCCTACAACGGGCAGGTTGAGCGATAGCAGCCGGGTCAGGGTATCGACCGGGAAGATGTGATCCGAGTCTAGCCACAACAGGTAATTTGCACCCCATTCAAGGGCGTTGTGAGCGAGCATGTTTCGCTGCGCTGGTAGCGCAGAGGCACTGTTCATGAAGAGCCGGACATCGGGCGTCGTCGCCGAGCCGTTGAATGTGATCCGATTCCCGCGTGTCTCCTCCATCATGTTGAACAGACTGGCAGTGAACTTCGCATGCACGTTGGCATGGTGGGGCGTGCAGACAGCTACCTTCATCGGGCTTCATTAGCGCAGGGTGATGCATGAGAATAGGTCTCGACATCCCTCCGGGCATCGTCTCGGACGATACCACCTTTGCCAGCAGCGGCCGGTATGAGGAGGCTGCCAGCAACATTGTGATCCGCTGGGGGCTTCGTGTCCTCATAGCGATCGACCGGCTATCAACGCAATCTGCTTCGGACTGCCCGACAAGACGATCAGTAGTAGGGTTGGACGCGCGGCGATCCGCGGCAACCGCCTTGCGCTTCACCTTGAGAGCATAATTAATGCGCTGTTCTTCTGGGACCGGGATCATTGCCGGCGTCGCATAGAGTGGGACGAAGCCCTAACTTGCGAGGGGGTCAAACCCGATACGGGCGAGATTGATTGCAGGATTGTAGGGTGCGTTCGCGCGCTCAAGATCGATTGATCGAGCATCGGGTGGGGGCGCCTTGCCCATGCGCTCGAAGTGCTGCGGCCAGTGTGACGTGTAAAAGAGGGTCTTTCTTCCGGTCCAGCCGGCACGGGCAACGCGCCCGTTGATGACGCGGAGCATGAACAAGTCGCCTACCGCGTTAAACTGAGGGTCCATCAAAGCCCAGATCGGCGCAAGGAAAGCGGCTTCCTTGGTGATGAAGAAGCAGCTCGTGTCAGCGCGCCGGCCTTCCTCCTCACCTTCATCCACGAACGGGCAATGCTCGCCAGTGGAAAGAACAATCTGCCGAAAGCTGAACGCGACTGCGAGCTGGTGTTCGGTGCAGATCGAAACCAGACTTTCAAGGTGGTCCTCGGCATACCAGTTATCGGCGTCGAGATAAGCGACCGCATCGAAGCCTTGGCTGAAGGCTAAACGCCGCCGATCGAGCGGGGAGTGTTGCCATAGTCGCCGTGGCTCACCGGCAGCGCGAAATGCTGAACGTCGGGCCACGAATTGACCTCAGCGCGCGGGTGGCCGTCCGCCACCATGAAATGAGTGCAGGAATGAGGCTGCCGCCGCACGCTTTCGTGGCAGCGCTCCAAGGTTTCCAGTGGCTCCCGATAGTAGGGAGTGACGACAGCAACTTTCATTCAGCCGCCATAGCCCTGGAGGATCAATGAGAATAGGCCTCGACATCCCGCCGGGCATCGTCTCGGACGACACGACATTCTCGTCCTCGGGGCGGTATGAGGATGGATCCAACTTTCGCTTCTGGCGAGGCAAGCCGCAGGCGATCGGGGGCTGGATGGCGCTCACCCCATCACTTCTGACGGGCGTCTGCCGCACGGCTTTTGCCTGGGCCGACAACAGCGCCCAGCAGAATATTGCGTTTGGAACCCACTCGGCGCTGATGGTCCATGTCGGCGGGGCGCTCTTCAACATCACGCCGGCCGGCCTTCTCGCAGGTGCTGTGGATGGCGTCGGCGGCCCCGGCTACGGCGGCGAGACATATGACACCGGCAGCTATGGCACGATCCGCACGAACTTCTATCCGCGCACCTGGAGCCTTTCGACCTACGGCCAGTCGCTGATCGCCAATCCTCGCCTCGGCGGTATCTATCAGTGGACCAACAGCACCGGGGCGGTGGCAGCTCCAGTCGCCAATGCGCCGGCCAAAGTGGCGTTCGCGCTCGTCACACCGGAACGGCAGCTGATCGCCTTCGGCTGCAACGAGGAGGTTGCGGGCACGTTCAACCCGCTTTGCATCCGCTGGTCCGACATCGAGAATATCACCGTCTGGACGACCGCGGCGAACAACAATGCCGGCGAGCACATATTGGAAGGCGGCGGGCGCATCGTCGCGGCACGGCTGTTCGGGTCGGGCATGGCCGTCTGGACCGACAATGCGGCTTATTATGGCCAGTTTGTCGGCGATCCGGGCCAGACGTTCCGCTTCGAACGGGTCGAGGAAAATTGCGGGCTCATCGGCCCCAATGCCGTCACCATCGTCAACCAGACCGCTTACTGGATCGGCCCTGACCTTCAGTTCCGCTTCTGGACGCTCGGCGGAACGCCCGAGATCATCGCCTGCCCGATCCGCTCCGATTTCGCGGACAACCTCGCTCAAGCCCAGGGCGACAAGATCGTGGCCGCCTCCGTGTCCAAGTTCGCCGAAGTTTGGTGGCATTATCCCGATGCCAGGGATGGGAGCGAAAACAGCCGCTACGTCGCGATGTCGGCCAAAGACGGGACCTGGTTCAGGGGTAAATTGCGGAGGTCGGCTGCGATCGATGCCGGGATCGTCGGCTATCCCGTGATGGTGGCGCCAACGGGCGAGATCTACCACCACGAGCTTGGTAAGAATGCGAACGGGGCGCCGCTCGAGGCCTATATCAAGACTGCGGACCAGTATCTGGACGAGGCGGGCCGGGCGATGATGATCCGCGGCATCTATCCCGACTTCGAGGACCAGGCGGGGGCGGTGTCGCTCACCGTCCACACGCGAGGGCATCCGCAGGGGACAATCACGACGAAGGGGCCTTACCCGCTCGCTGCCGGCGCCGGGAAGAAGGACTTCCGGGTCAGCGGCGTGGTGTTCTCGATGACCTTCTCGCTGGCTTCCAATCCCGCATATGCGCGGCTCGGAAAGCCCGTGCTCGACCTCAGGCCCTGTGGGCGCCGCTGAAGCACGAACAGATAAGGAAGCAGCAATGGTTTCATGGGGGAATGGTCCGTCCGGGCCTTCGACTTCGCTCAGGAGCGGCTTTTCGCGGCCGCAAAGCATGTTTGGCGAACAACAAGGCTCGTCATGGGCGCAGACTGCTTGGCAGCAGCAAAGGCACCAACAGCAGCCGATGAGTCATTTGGCCGGATGGCGGGGGCAGAAGCCATCGCTTTTCCCCAAGCAATCGGGCCAGCCCTTGAATGCTCCTGCACGAGGGGCTGCCACAGCGCGTGACGGCAACGCCGCCATCGCGGAAGAATGGAATGCGGCGCAGGCTAATGCTGATTCAAGGGACCTGTTCCGCCAGCGCCACGCTGATTGGCAGCCGCAAGCGTCAGGCGGGATGCGGCCCAGCGCTCTTGCCCACGGTCACGTCGAACAGAGGCAGATTGCAGACCAGGCCGAGCAGGAACGCCGGCGGATGCTGGACCAGGTGCAGCAGCGCCAACAGCGGGTTGCCGGGCAGGTCTCGCAAACGTCGCTCGAACAGACGCGGCACTGGCTGAACCAAGTCAACGGAAGCACGAGCCCCATGGCGGCGACCCAGAGCAGCCTGTTCAGCACGCCCATTCCCTACCGGCTAGGCTAGTAAGGCTCGATTGTAGTGCCCCGCGATCGGCGGACGACAGTACCGACCGGGACAATTCTCGAGGTCTCGGGGGCGCGTGCAGCATAGACACATCCGGCGTTGAAATGAAGGTCTTGGTGGGCAGCACCGGCAGCGGGTGAGCTATCGCCTTAGTGCCTTCGGCGACCGGAGACACCCCGCAAAAAGTCGCTTCCGCGGCCCTTGCTTTCCACATCACCTCTCGGAGGGAGAAGCTCATGAACATTGCTGAGACTGCCGGGCTGATGCTCGGCAGCGGACTCCTTTCGTCGGTGGTGACGGCATGGGTTTCGCTGAAAAATCAAAGCGCGGAAATCGAAGTCCGCAAGGACGCCTCGCTCCATCTGGAAGAGGTGGAGTTCAGAAGATCGCTGCTCGCGCGGATCGAGCAATTGGAAGCGCATGACGAGGCGAAGAGCGATCGGCTCGCCCGCCAGTCGCTCCGCATCGCCGAACTCGAGCATGAGAACCGGAGCTTGCGCATGGAAGTTGCAACCCTGAAGCAGAGATTGCCGTCATGAAAGCACCGATCGCGCAGCCCCACAGGGGGCCATCCGCAGCGGCATGCAGAAGTCCCGCGGCCATCCTCTGGCCGAACCGACAAGCAGCGACGTTCCGGCAGAATGGCACGACCTTCTCGCGCGCATCGACGCGCTCGAGCGGAAGCGAGGGGAGGAGCCGCGATGAGCCGCCTGCAGCAAAGCAGCTCACCGGGGCTCCCGGAAAGAGTGGGAGCGCGGTTTGCTGCACATTCGGGTGCCAGCGGCGGGTACGCCGCAGGGCCGCGGTGCCGAAATTGGCTTCTGAAGCCCCGCCGATCAGCCGCGCTTCACCGGGGGCCTAATGGTGACGGCAGGGCGGCAGCCCACGCGCCCACCAGGCCGGATAATGCCTGCAGCTCCCAGACAGCGGCGGGCAAGATACCTGCGCGTGCGCGCGACCAAAAAGACTAAAACAGGAGAAGCCGATGTTGAAAGCGATCTGTCGCGCACTTGTCGTTTGCCTGCCCAAGCTGAGCGGGACCGACGCTGGCCCGCCTGCTGCCTGGCAAGACGAGACGTCCGGCTCACCCAGCGGCGCGCCGCCAGGTTCGATGCGGATCAGCCAGCGCGGGGTGGATCTTGTGAAGGGGTTCGAAGGGCTTCGGCTCAAGGCTTATTATTGCGCGGCGGGAGTGCGCACCATTGGCTACGGCTCGACGGGACCGCACGTGACGGAGGGCCTCGTTATCAGCGAGGCGGAGGCCGAAGCGCTTCTGCGCAAGGATCTCGCTCGCTTCGAGGCCGCGGTGAACAGGCTCGCCGCGCCCTGCACCCAGGGGCAGTTCGACGCGCTCACCTCCTTTGCCTTCAATTGCGGTGTCGGCGCGCTCGAGAAGTCGACGTTGCTGAAGCGCCACAAAGGCGGTGAATTCGAGGCTGCGGGGGCCGAGTTCGTGAAGTGGAACAAAGGCGGGGGGAGGGTTCTCCCCGGGCTGACACGGCGCCGTGCCCAGGAGCGGGCGCTCTATCTGGGAGGGCGAAAGTGATGACATATTTGAGAAGGCGTCTTTTGGAGCGATCGACCCTGGCAGCAATTTCGGCGGGCGTTGCTTCGGCAGCTTTGATCCCCTCGCCCTATAGCTGGATCTGCATCTTCATCGCCGCGGTGCAGGCGATGCTTCCCGATGGCCGGGTGGGAGGCGGCCAATGATCGGCCTCCATTTCCTTGTGACGCACTGGAAGCGTCTCGGCTTCTGGCTCGCTCTGCTTGGGCTCGGCATCTACATCGTCATGCTGAAGAGCAGCCTCGCCGCGGAAAGGCGGGACGCTGCCAGATGGCAGGCCGAAGCGGCCCAGCGAGGGCACATGCTCGCGGCACAGAATGCGGCGATTGCCGAGCTTCATCGTGCCTCCGAGCAGCGGCGCAAAGCTGCGGCGAAGGCTCGAAAGCAGGCGAGGGCGACCGGCGAGAAGCTCGAAGCTTCTGCCCGGCGGCTGGAAGCGGCGAGACCGATTGTTGCCGCCAAATGCCCAACGCCGAAAGAGGTGCTTGGGATCGAAGCCGATCTATCGTCGGGGAGACTGTGAGATGCGCACGCTCATGAGCATCGCACTGCTGTTGGTGCCCGCCTGTGCAGGTAAGGAGCAGCTGCCCGTCTCGGTTCCGGTGGCGACGCGCTGTATCGAAGGCGATTTGCCGTCCTCTCCGCCCGCCATGCGCCCGCTCACGGGCAATGCCCAACAGGATGTCGTGATCATCACTGCACAAGCGCTCCGTTGGCGCGGCTATGCCGAGGCATTGCGGGCGGTGGCAGAGGGGTGTCGCTAGGAATTGGCCTTGTCCCGAATGCCTCCGGATGCGCAGAGCGGAAGCTCCAAGCCTCAACCTACCGCTTGAGCTCCTTCTGCCCACCTGCGCGCCGCATCTTGCAAGTCCCTTTGGGCTGCGCCCGCCGATCGTTCGGAAGTCTGGCGGATGCTGATGACGTCCGAAATTTTGATTGCCTCGTCGAACATAACGCCGCACCAGCGCAGCCGGGCCCAGACGATCACCCCGAAGCAGTCGAGCTGCCCGCATCGCACCACTGCGTCGGCGCCAAGTGTGGGAAGCAGAGCAACCTCGAGCATGGCCCCGCTTTCGGACAGGTTCCGCAGCAAGGCTCGCGTCGTGCCATTCACTGTTTCGATCGTGGCCGGCAAAGCGACCCGGGCTCGCGCTGCCCCCCTTCTGCCCGTGACGGGCGGCCGAGCCTCGAACTGTGCACCAGAGCCCATGAGCTCACCTCCCATTGAAACCGAGGAAAATAGCTCGAGATCGTTAACGAACATGCGCGGCGATCAAAACGTGCCGATCATCACGGCAGACGCCCTTGTTGGCGCGGTCATAGCGAGCCGCTGCGGGCCCTGGCAGAGGATTATCGCTAGGCCCCAGCTCCGAAGTTCCACCTATTGCGGTTAAGAGAAATCTGGATGACATTCATGGGCGCGCTACATCTGCGCGCCTGCCGGGGGGTGGAAACGAAGTGATCTGGTTTGCCGTCGGCTACGCCGCTTTCAGCCTGTTGTTCTTGATTTGGGGGGCGCGGGGGCTGCCGCCGGCGGAGAGCCTCAGCCCCTCTCAGCGAGTGCTTGAAGGAACAGAGCAGGAGTTTGTCCCGGGCATTCCGCTGAGCGAGTCCCCGAAGAGGGCGTCTGACGCGCTGCCTTGATAGCGCCCAACTCACATGACGAACGGTCGCTCGGCTTTTTGACGCCCCGCACGGTCGCACGCAGGCCGCACCAGTCCGCGGAGGCTAGCCTTCCCAGAAAAGGATGCCTCCCGCTGACGAGCCGAGCAGAAACCACGGCATCCAACTCGCTGCAGCGCGCCTGGCGAGCGCATTTAGCCTGCCACGCACCTGGGCTGGCGAGCGTGCGGGGTTAGGGCCGAACA
>JALYNE010000093.1 GCA_030773375.1 Pseudomonadota bacterium | reverse complement strand
AGGCGCAGGCGGCCGGGCACGGCGCTGCAATTGCGCGGGAAGGAACGCTCGTTCAGCCCGACGCAGCCATAAAGTGGCGCGACCTCCCGGCAGGCGAGTATCAATGCCGGGTCATCAAGATGGGCGCGAAGTCCGAGGGGCTGCTCGATTACGTAGTCTATCCGCCGTTCAGCTGCCGCATACGGCCGGAAGACGGCATGCTGAGCTTCGCGAAGCTGACCGGATCGCAGCGGCCGATCGGATATCTGTTCCCGCACAGTCCGGAGCGGATGGTATTCCTCGGAACGCTGCAGCTCGGCGACGAAATGCGCGCGCTCGAATATGGCCACGACCGCGAGCGTGACATGGCAGGGTTCCTCGAACGTATCGGTGAGCGGCGCTGGCGGCTCATTTTCCCTTATCCGGCCTTTGAATCGACGATCGACATCCTCGAACTCGTGCCAAGAAGCTGAAGAGCTCACAAGAAAGCAGGCCCATGAGAACCAGACTTGCCGCCGCCGCCCTCCTCACCATCGCCGCGCCGGCCGCGGCCGACACGCTCCGCGAGTCAGTCGCGAAGGACATGCCGTCCCTCCTCACGCTCTACCGCGACCTTCATGCCAACCCCGAGCTTTCGATGCAGGAGGTGAAAACGGCAGCCAAGCTCGCCGCGGAGGCAAAAAAACTCGGCTTCCAAGTGACCAGCGGTGTGGGCAAGACAGGCGTCGTCGCAGTGATGAAAAACGGCCCCGGCCCTGTGGTCATGCTTCGCGCGGACATCGATGGCTTGCCGGTGGTCGAGCAAACGGGGCTTCCTTACGCAAGCAAGGTCAAGGGCACGAGCCTTGCCGGGGTCGAAAGCGGCATCATGCATGCTTGTGGTCACGACACCCACATGAGTGCTTGGGTCGGCGCGGCACGGCGGCTCGCCGCGATCAAGGATCAATGGTCGGGCACCTTGGTGATGGTGGCGCAGCCGGGCGAGGAAACAGGTGAAGGCGCCCAGGCGATGCTGAAGGACGGTCTTTATACCCGCTTTCCCAAGCCCAGCCATGCCATCGCATTTCATGACAGCGCCACCCTTCCGGCCGGCGTGATCGGTTATTCGGTGGGGCCGGCGCTCGCCAACGTCGACAGCGTTGACATCACCGTGAAGGGCGTTGGTGGGCACGGCGCCGCACCGCACACGACCAAGGACCCGATCGTCCTTGGCGCGCGCATCGTGAGCGCGCTCCAGACTCTCGTCAGCCGCGAGATCAACCCGCTCGAGTCCGCGGTGGTAACGGTGGGGAGCTTCCACGCGGGCGCCAAGCACAATATCATATCGGACGAAGCCAAGATGCTGTTGACGGTTCGAAGCTACGCTCCTGAGACGCGCAGAGTCCTCCTTGACGGCATCCGACGGATTGCCCGCGGAGAGGCGATCGCGGCGGGCGTGCCGGAGGATCGCATGCCTGAGGTCCTGGTCCGGGAGGCCGAGCACACGCCGGCGACCATCAACACGGAGGCGCTGACCGCGAGCACCGCTGCGCTCCTCACCCAGCGTTTCGGCGAAGAGCGTGTGCGCAAGGTGCCGCCCGTCATGGCCGGCGAGGACTTCAGCCGCTACCATCTTGCCGACAAGAGCATCGAAAGCTTGATCTTCTGGGTCGGCGGCGTGCCGCAGGACGTCTGGCAGAAGGCCGCGGGCGATGCCTCGAAGCTTCCCTCGCTTCACAGCCCTTTCTGGGCGCCGGATCCGGAGCGGACCATCTCCACTGCGACGGAAGCCATGACGGCGGCAGCGCTCGGTGTTCTGGGCAAGAAGTAGCCGGTGTCCCATTTCGGTGCAGGGCAAATGCGGCATGAATGGCGATGAAGCGGACTCGAGAGGCTACGGTTAGGCTGCCGGGATGCGCAGGGCACGGGATCATCTGATGTCGCGACTTGGGGCGGCTGCTGTGGCGGCGGCAAGCCTCCCGCTTCTGGCCGGCTGCGATCCGGCTCCCCGCGCTCCCGCAGCTGATGACAAGAGAGTCGTCCAGGCACCCCGTGCGAGAATCGAGCGCGAGGTCGCCTCCTTCTACCAGGCGCGCGGCTTCCGTCCGCTCTGGGTCACGAATGCCGGCCCCAGGCCCAAGGCGCACCAGTTGCTCCGGATGCTTGCGAGCGCCGATCGGGACGGCCTCGATCCGAAACGGTACGACCTGCCTCTCCTGACCAGCGCCTTGGCCGACGCCCGGCTGCAGCCGGACGCGCTGGCGCGGGCGGATCTCCTACTCTCCTCCTCCGCCGCGCGTTATGCCGCCGACCTTCGCCGCCCCGGCAAAGCGGGGGATATGCTCTACGTCGACGCCGAGCTTGCTCCCAGGGAACCGACGCCGGTCGAGTCGCTCGAACGTGCAGCGGCGGCGGATTCGGCTGAACGAGCGATCGGCGTGAACCCGCTTTATCAGGGCCTCCGCCGCGGCCTCGACACCCCGCGAGGCGCTGCCGAGCAGCGCCTCATTCGGATCAACATGGAGCGGGCACGGCTCATCCAGCCGCAGGGGGAGCGCTACGTCATCGTCGACACGGCGGGCGCACAGCTCTGGCTGATCGAGAATGGTAAAATCCGCGACAGGATGCGCGTGATCGTCGGCAAACCGGGCCAGGAGACGCCGACCATGGCCGGCTTCATCCGCTTTGCCGTCCTCAACCCTTATTGGAACCTGCCGCCGGATCTCGCGCGCGACCGCGTCGCCAGGCGCGTGCTCCGGCAGGGCACCGGGTTCATCAAGCGCGAGCGGCTGGAGATCCTTTCCGACTGGTCGGCCGCGGCCCGCCCCATCCACCCCGGTGCGGTCAATTGGAAGGCGGTCGCCGCTGGAAGGCTGAAGCTCCGGGTCCGCCAGCTGCCGGGATCCGACAATGTCATGGGCGCGATCAAGTTCATGATGCCGAACCGGCTCGGCATCTATCTTCACGACACGCCCAACAAAGCCGCCTTCGCTGCCCCGGACCGTCGCCTCAGCGCGGGCTGCGTTCGGGTCGAGGATGCTGAGCGGCTCGCGCGCTGGCTCTTTGCCGGCAAGTCGCCGAGGCCACGCGGGGCGGAAGCCGAACAGCGGGTCGACCTTCCCGCACCGGTTCCTGTTTACATCACCTACCTCACCGCTTTGCCCGCCGCAGACGGCCGCATCCACTTCCAGGCCGACGTTTACGGCCGGGATCGGGCCCTCCTCGCCCAAGGCGCGGCAGGGGCGCCACAGGCCTGACGGCAACCCTATGCCGCTTGCCGCATTGGACACACGGTCGAGCGAGGAGAAAGCCGCGTGAGGAAATCGGTTCTCGTTGTGGTGAGCCTTCTGGTCGGCCTGCTGCTCGGGGCGGCGCTGATCGGCTCGCTGCGGCTCTCGAACCTGTTTGGCGGCGGGCCCGATCCGGAAAGCATCGCAGCTGCGAGCCTGCAGTCGGTGCGGGAGCAAGCGCGGCTGACGCCATTCGCCGCGCGCTTCGTTGCGGTGGTCACCGCTTCACAAAACCGCTTCGGCCTTACGGCTGAAAAGACGCTGATCATGCCCGGAATGGTCCGCTACGAAGTCGACCTCGCAAAGCTTCAGCAGCGGGATCTTAGCTGGGATCCCGAGAAGCGGACCTTGAGCGTGACGCTCCCCCCGCTCGAGGTCTCGAACCCGCAAGTGGAGCTAAGTGAATTGCGCGAATATGGCGGCGGTGGAGTGCTGACCGCGCTCACCAATGCCGAAGACCGGCTCGATCTCGCGAACCGACAGCGTGGGCAGCAGGAACTGATCCGCCAGGCGCGGCAGGCGCTGCCAATGCGTCTCGCGCGGGACGCGGCGAAGCGTGCAGTGGAGCGTAGCTTCGCGATGCCGCTCAAGGCTGCAGGACTGAACGCGGAGGTGGTCGCCCGCTTTGCCGACGAGGCGAAGCAGGACCCGTCCTACCTCGACCGGTCGCGGCGGATCGAGGATGTGCTGAACGAGCGGCGGCAGGCGCGTCAGTAAGCGGGCGGGGCCGTTCGGCCGCAAGCGCCGCTTGCCGAGCCTGAAGGGCGTCCACCGCCTCCTTGACACGCTGGCCACAGGGGTGTCCCAGCAGACCACTTCCGACCAGCCCATCTGGACCGGCGCCACCGCGACATGCTCCGCTTTTTCCATAACCGCATAGTCGATGGACATCGAAGGTGCCGATGCGAATGCCTCCGCCTCAGGCGCGACGCGAAGGCCCGAGTGCGGCCCCGCCTTTAGAGATTGTTTGTCAATTTCAGCGACACTGCCGCCCGTGTCGGAAACGCTTACACCCACCACCGCCGGAGCTTCCGAACAGTGATCAGGCTGTTCAAACATTACGTGCCGCACACGGTGCTGCTGCTTGGGCTCATCGACTTTGCCGTGCTGATGCTCGCGGTCGAAGGCGGCTGGCTGTTGCGTTCCTGGCAGATCGGCGCAGATATCGAGCCGTCGGGCAGCCGGGTACCGGAGATGCTCACCTTCGCCCTGACGCTTCAACTCGCAATGATCGGCGTGGGCGTCTACGGCCTTGAGGCGTTACGGTCGATGCGGTTCGCCGTTGCGCGGCTGGTCGTGTCCATCTCGCTTGGCATCCTCCTCCTCGCCGTCATCTTCTTCCTCGTGCCGGCGATAACCTTCTGGCGGTCGAACCTCCTCTACGCGATGCTGTTCTCGCTGTTCGGGCTGACGCTCGTTCGGATCCTTCTCGGCCAATCGCTTGACGGCGACGCCTTCAAGCGCCGGGTGCTGATCCTAGGTGCCGGCCCGCGCGCGGCACGCGTGGAAGAATTGGCGCGCCGCAACGGCGCCAGCTTCACTGTGGTCGGCTATCTCAGCATGAACGATGGTCCGACCGCAGTCGCGCACGCCGTGAACCGCAGCACTATTGCGAACCTCGCAGATTACGTGGTCCGGCTCGGTGCGAGCGAGGTGGTTCTGGCCCTCGAAGAACGACGCAACGCGCTGCCCCTGACGGACCTCCTGCGGATCAAGACGACTGGTGTGTTCGTCAACGACCTTTCTTCTTTTCTCGAGCGGGAGACCGGCCGGGTCGATCTTGACAGCCTCAATCCGAGCTGGCTCATTTTTTCGGACGGGTTTTCCTCGGGACGCCGCCTCAGCAGCGCGGGAAAGCGGCTGTTCGATATCGTCGTCAGCGCGACCATCCTTTTTCTTGCCGCTCCGCTGATTGCGCTGGCGGCACTGCTGGTGAAGCTCGACAGCAAGGGCCCCGCTTTCTTTCGCCAGCGGCGCGTGGGCCTCTACGGACAGCCTTTCGACATGCTGAAGCTCCGCTCCATGCGCATCGATGCCGAGGCGCCCGGCGTCGCCCTGTGGGCCCAAAAGGACGATCCCCGCGTCACGCGCATCGGCGCAATCTTGCGCAAGCTTCGCATCGACGAGCTTCCCCAGACCTGGAGCGTGCTGAAAGGTGAGATGAGCTTCGTCGGCCCGAGACCGGAGCGGCCGCAGTTCGTCACCGACCTCGAGGCTAAGCTCCCTTATTATGCCGAGCGCCACATGGTGAAGCCGGGCATCACCGGCTGGGCGCAGATCAACTATCCGTACGGCGCCTCGATCGAGGACGCGCGCCACAAGCTCGAATACGACCTTTATTACGCGAAGAATTACTCACCGTTTCTCGATCTCCTGATCCTTCTTCAGACCATCCGCGTCATCCTCTGGCCGGAGGGCGCGCGTTGATCGACTTGATCGGGCTCTGGAGCCACGCGCTCGCGGCCATCTTGTTCGGAGCGCTCGCCGTATGGCAGCTCCGGCACTGGAATTTGGACCACCGCAATCGGCCGCTCGTCGCCGCCTTCGCGGTCATGTCCGTGTGGTCGATCTTCGTTGCGCTCCTCGGGCCGAAGCACCTTCTGTCGGGCCTCGGCGAATGCGCGCGAAACTTCGCCTTCTTGGCCTTCATGTACGGCATCGTCCGAAGCGCGTCCGCAGACGGCAGGCAGCGGGCGGTGAAGATCGTCTACACAACGGTTGCGGCGGTGATCGGCCTGCAGATCGTCATCGCCGGAGTGTCCCCTCGTTTCGCGGATGAGACTCTGGTCTACGAGGCGCTCGCCGCGACTGCTAATATTCTCGGGCTCACCATTGCCACAGGTTCGCTCGTGCTGGTGCACAATCTCTACGGTCAGGCCTCGCCGCATTCACGCTGGGCGATCCGGCTGCCGATGATCGCACTTTCCGGCATGTGGGCCTACGATCTTCACCTTTACACCGTCGCCTACCTGACCCGTGGGCCGGTGCCGGACCTCTTCGCAATGCGCGGAGCGATCCTCGCCATGGCAGCCCCGCTGTTCGTGCTCGCCAGCCGCCGAAATGCCAGCTGGAAGATGCAGATCTCCCGCGCCGCTACCTTTCAATCGCTCTCCGTGATCGTGATACTCGTCTACCTCATCGTGATGATGTCGGCGACGCGTGCGATGGAGATCGTTGGCGGTGACTGGGTGCGGGTTGGCCAGGTCGGCTTCATCGCCGCGATGACCCTCGCCGCGGCGATCCTGCTGCCGTCAGCCACCGCCCGTGCGTGGCTGCGCGTGATGCTCGCGAAGCACTTGTTCGAGCACCGCTACGATTATCGCCAGGAGTGGCTCGGTTTCACTCGAACGATTGCGGTCGGCGGAGAAGATGCGCCGCCGCTTGGCGATCGGATCGTGAAGGCGCTTGCCGATATCGCCGGATCCCCGGCGGCGCTCCTTCTGGCGATCGATGAGCAATACCGACCCGAGCCCGCAGCGTACTGGAACTGGACCGACCCGGTCGCGCGCGGCGACGCAGCCGAGAAGGATTTCCTCCGCTTCGTCGAGGCGACCGGCCGCGTGGTGGCTTTCGACGATGTCCGGGCAGGGGTCCTTGCCGCTCCGGACGGCGATGTCGTGGTACCGGGCTGGATGACTGCCAACGGCGAAGCCTGGGCCGGGCTGCCGCTTCTTCACTCCGACCGACTGCTCGGCTTCGTCATTCTCCGGCACCCGCTCGTGAGGCGCCCGCTCGACTGGGAAGATTTCGATCTCTTTCGAACAGCTGGGATGCAGGCGGCCAGCTACCTTGCCGAAGCACGCAGCCAGGAAGCACTCGCCAACGTGCAACGGTTCGATGAATTCAACCGGCGTTTCGCCTTCATCATGCACGACATCAAAAACCTGATGAGCCAGCTCAGCTTGGTTGCGCACAACGCCGAGCGGCATGCCGCCAATCCTGAATTCCGAGCGGACATGATCGCGACGCTGCAAAGCTCGGTTAAAAAGATGAATGACCTTCTCGCGAGGCTTTCGCGCGGCCGCAACGCGGATCCCGAGCCGCTGCGGCCGACGCCGATCGAGCCGATCATCGCGTCTGTTGTCCAGATGAAGCAGCGCGTACATCCAGTCGAATTCTTCGTTGAGTCGGGCTTGGCTGCAGCCGCCGATGGGGGTCGGCTGGAGCAGGCGCTCGCCCATGTCGTCCAGAACGCGATCGACGCCAGCCGACGGGGTGAGCCGGTCCGGATCTGCTGTGGGATCCGCGGGTCCGAGGCGGTTATCGACGTCATCGACACCGGCTCCGGAATGTCCGCCGAGTTCGTCCGGACTCGCCTGTTCCAGCCCTTCGCTTCCACCAAGGACTCTGGCTTTGGGATCGGTGCCTTCGAGGCCCGCTCTCTGATCGCCGCGATGGGCGGACGGATCGAGGTCGAGAGCCGGGAAGGCCAGGGCACCCGCTTCACGATCTTTTTACCCGCGGCGGAGACACCCTCCGCCGCCAAGCTTGAACGGATGCGCGCATGAATGCCCCCCCCAAGGCGAAACTGCTGATCGTCGAGGACGATGAAGGGCTGCAGCGTCAGCTTCGCTGGGCCTATGACGATTACGAGGTGCTTGTTGCCAGCAACCGGGAAGCAGCCGTGGATCTGCTGCGGGCTGCGGAGCCCGCCGTCGTCACGCTCGACCTGGGCCTGCCCCCTGATCCCGACGGCACCAGCGAAGGGTTCGCCACGCTCGAGACGATTCTTTCCGTCAAGCCCGATACCAAGGTGATCGTTGCTTCAGGCCACGGCGCCCGGGAGAGCGCGCTCCGCGCCATTTCGTCAGGGGCGTACGATTTCTATCAAAAGCCCGTCGACATCGACCAGCTTGGGCTCATCGTCCGGCGCGCGTTTCAGCTCCACGACATTGAGAATGAGAATCGCCGCCTCATCGAGCGAGTGGGAGACGATCGCACCGTGCTCGGCACGATGGTCACCGCCGCGCCCGAAATGCAGAAGGTCGCGCGAACGATCGAGCGCGTCGCCGATGCGGGCGTGTCCGTGATGCTGCTGGGCGCGAGCGGGACAGGCAAGGAACTGCTCGCACGCGGCCTTCATCAGGCGAGCACTCGTCGAGCCGGCGCCTTCGTCGCGATCAATTGTGCGGCGATCCCCGAGAACCTGCTGGAAGCCGAGCTGTTCGGCTATGAAAAGGGCGCTTTCACTGGAGCAATCAAGACAGTCGAAGGGAAAGTCGAACTCGCTCACGGCGGTACGCTCTTCCTCGACGAGGTCGGCGACATTCCGCTCCCCCTTCAGGTGAAGCTGCTCCGTTTCATCCAGGAGCGAGTCATCGAACGGATCGGCGGCCGAAAAGCCATTGCGGTTGACACGCGGATCGTTTGCGCGACCCATCAGGACCTGCCGGCGATGATCCAGGAAGGGAAGTTCCGCGAGGACCTTTACTATCGCCTGGCCGAGATCGTGGTGAAGATCCCGACGCTGGCCGAGCGCGCGGGCGATGCGGTTCTCCTGGCCAAGCACTTCCTTAACCGCTTCACCAAGGAGATGAACCCGCAGGTGAAGGGCTTCACCCCAGGCGCGCTCGCGGCGATCGACGCCTGGCCCTGGCACGGCAATGTCCGGGAGCTCGAGAATCGCATGAAGCGCGCGGTGATCATGGCGGACGGGAAGCTCATCACGTCCGAAGATCTCGACCTCGGCGCTCCCGAAGAACAGCACCACGTCAACCTGAAGGCAGCGCGCGAGGAGATCGATCGTAAGGTGATCCGCCACGCACTTGCGCGGACCGAACACAATATATCAGGCGCGGCTAAACTGCTCGGCATCAGCCGCCCGACCCTCTACGATCTCCTCAAGCAATATGGGCTCCAGGCGTGATTCGCCGCCTCCTCATCACCGCCCTCCTCGCGGGCACTGCCGCCTGTTCCAATGCACCGGGCGGGGACAGCGCATATGAGCGGGGCCTTGCAGCGCTTGCCGAGGGGCAGCCCCGAACGGCCCGCATCGAGTTCCTGAACGCGATCAAGGAGCAGCCGAACAGCCCTAAGCTCAGGCTCTTCCAGGCCGAGACCTACCTGGCACTTGGCGACGGCATCGCCGCCCAGGCGGAACTCGAGCGAGCGCAGCAGCTTGGGGCTCGGCCCGCCGAGACGAGCCACCTCATGGCACACGCATTGCTGGTGCGCGGCGACTATGTGGCGTCAGCCGAGAAAGCCGCCGCCGCTGTGCCCGAACACCGCGCTTATGCTTCTCGCATCCGGGGCCTCGCCCTCATGAACAGTGGCGATCTTGCCGGCGCGGCTGCCGCGTTCGAGCACGCAATTAGGGCAGGTCCGAACGATCACCGCGTGTGGGTTGCGGTTTCGCGCTTCCGCCGCGCCGGGGGTGACCTCGCCGGAGCCGTCGCGGCAGCGGACAAGGCGATCGCGCTCAAGGCTGACGACGTGGAAGCGATCGTTCTGCGAGGCGAGCTCACGCGCAGCCAATATGGCTTGCGCGCCGCTTTGCCCTGGTTCGACCGCGCCATCGAGATCGATCCCGGCAATGTGGTGGCACTGCTCGAGCGTGCGGCGACCTTCGGAGACATGGGGGCGATGCGGGCAATGCTTGCCGACACCCGCAAGGCGCTTTCGCTGTCGCCCGCGAACGCGAGAGCCTATTTCCTTCAGGCCATGCTTGCCGCGCGCGGCGGCGATTTCGAGCTTGCGCGGTCGCTTCACCAACGCACCCGCGGGGCATTCGATGGCCAGCCCGCCGGCATGCTGCTTGCCAGCGCAATCGATTACCAGACAGGCGCTTACAGTCAGGCGGTCCTCCGGCTGACCCGGCTGGTTGGACTGCAGCCCGACAACCGCAAGGCGCGCAAGCTGC
>JALYNE010000092.1 GCA_030773375.1 Pseudomonadota bacterium | reverse complement strand
TAACGCCGTAGCGCTGCGCTGCCCAACCCCACAAAGGGATGTCGGCGAGCTGCCGCTTCAGCACCACCGCCGGTTCCTCGAGCAGCAGCACGATTTCGATGGTCTCGAACATCGACTGGTGCTTTGCAGCAACCAAGGCTGGTCCTGCCGGTACTCTTCCTTCGACCTGAGTCCGGATCCCGAGGAGATGGCGCGCCGAGATGCGATGCATCTTCGCCCAGCCATGCACCAGAGCTGCAAGCGACCCGCGCCCCATCATTGCGGCCGGAACGGCCAGCAGCACAGCAACGAGGCTTCCGGCGGAGAACACCAGTGAAAAGAGCAGCGAGCGCAGCAGGTTCATCAGATGCCCACGATCACTGCGGCGCGACGGAGCAGATATTTATTATATTCGGTGAAGAGCTGACCGAACCGTGGCTTGGATTCGATGGCATCGGGATAGACATCGACTTTGTCGCCGGCTTGACGTGCAAGCTCGAAGCCGGCGCGCGGCATGTGCCAATCAGTTGTCACGAGCCGCACCGTCTTGAACCCGTGCCGCTCAAGCCACCGTGCCGTTTCTTCAGCATTGGAGCGGGTATCTACAGCCTCTCGGCCGAGATCGATGCAGCATTCGAACACGGACTGCTGCCTGCCGTAGCGCTGGGCAAGCTCGGCGGCACGGACGGATCGGTCGACTCCGGAAATCAGCATCCGGTCGGCCTTCTGCTGCTCGAGGAGTTCAAGCCCTCGTTCGAGCCTCTTTGCGCCGCCGGTCAGCACGACGATCGCATCCGTGCGGCGCTCGTCGCCCGCTTTCGGGAGAAGCACGGTGAACGCGGCATAACCGAGCGCGTAAAGCAGCACGAGGAAGGACAAGGCGCGCAAAATCATAGAAGCCGCCCCAATGCCCGTAAAATCGTGATGCGGGCAACCAGCATTGCGAGAAAGACCCCGCCAATCGGCAGCGCCCCCAAGAGCAACCAGCTGGTGAGTGGAAGACCAGCGGATCCGAGCAGCTCGGAGCCGAGCGCTCCAACCCTGTTGCCGATCAGCAGAAGGACGGCGGCTGAGGCGACCAAGCCGACGGCGCCGCCGAACAGCGCGTCGAGCGCGATCCGCCGCTGGAACAAGCGCGCGACTTGCACGTCGGTCGCGCCCATGAGGTGAAGCACCTCGATCGTGCCGCGGTGCGTATCCAGAGACGCACGCGCAGCAAGCACCACCGTGGCGGCCGTCGCCCCGATCATGAGCATTACGAGCCCGGCGGCGAGCCATCTGAGCGCTGCGATCAGCTTTGCGAGCGGTGCAAGCCACTGCGCATTGTCGTCCACTCGTGCCGATGGAGCGACCGCGGCCACGGCGTCGCGGATGATCTGGAGGTTGCGGTAAGCTTCCGGGGTGAGATCGGCATCGATCATGGCTGGCACCGGCAGATCCGCCTCCAGGCCACCCTCCCCAAGCCAAGGCTCCAGCAGGCGCGCCATCTCTTCCTCGTCGAGGCGACGCACGGAGGTTACGCCCGGAACCTTCTGCAGTTCGGAGACGACGATCCGTGCCTGAGCGTTCCGAAAGTCCGGGTTCGCCTCGACGATCTGGATGGTGATGCTGTTCCCGACGTCGGCATCGAGGCTGCGGGCAGCGGTGCCGAGCCCAAGCCCAGCCGCCGCCGCGAGCACCGTCAGGAACATCATGATTGCAAGCACCCAGGGCATAGGCCCGGTGATACGCCCCTCCGGCAGCAGGCCGCGGTCGGCGGTCCCGAACTTGTGCGGGCTTGGTTTCACGCGATGGGCGCCCTCGGCGGATTGCGAAGCGCGCCCGTCGGGTCGGAAATCTGCCCCCGGTCGAGCCGGAGCATCTCCGAGCGGCCGATGCGGGCGATGAGGTGAACATCGTGGGTCGCCACAACCACCGTGGTGCCGAGCTTGTTCAGGGAGTCGAACAAGTGGAGCAGGCGTTTGGCCATTTCGGGATCGACATTGCCGGTGGGCTCGTCGGCAAGCAACAATTCGGGGCGCGCGATGACCGCTCGCGCGATGGCGACGCGCTGCTGCTCTCCGCCCGATAAGGTCGCGGGGCGGGCGCTGGAGCGGTGCCCAAGGCCAACCCAGTTCAGCATCTCGCGTACGGGGGTCTCGAGATCCTTATCCTCCACGCCCGCCACCCGCAGCGGCAGCGCGACGTTGTCGAAGGCGGAAAGGTGCCTGACCAGGCGGAAATCCTGAAAGACGACGCCGATCCGCCGCCTGAAGCCGGGAAGGCGCTTGCGGGGCATCGTGACGATGTCCTCGCCAAAAAGCCTGATAAGACCGCGGCTTGGGCGCTGCGCGAGGTAGAGCAGCTTCAAGAGCGAGGTCTTGCCGGCGCCTGAAGGGCCGGTGAGGAAATAAAAGCCGCCCTCCTGAAGCGAGAAAGTGAGATCCGAAAGCGTTTCGGCGCCGGTGCCATAGCGCAGCCCCACATTCTCGAATTGGACGATTCTGGTCGCGCTCAGGCCTGCCTCCGAACTCTACGCACGCGGGGCCGTAGCCATGGCACGGCGCAGCGTCATTGGTAAAGCATGGCAATTGCTTGCATGGTGCGCCAATCACGTGCTTAGAAATCATGAGTGCACCAGCTTGGGGGGCTGTACTACCCGATGATCCTGACCTGTCCCGCCTGCGACACCCGCTATGTGGTCCCGGACGGCGCCGTCGGCGCCACCGGAAGGCAAGTGCGTTGCGCCAATTGCAAGACCAGCTGGTTCCAAGAGCCCACAAAGAGCGCAGCGCAGCCAGGAACGGCAGCCGCGCCGGCACCGGAACCGCGAGGCTCAGTGGCGGCCGCCGCGCCCCCGCCTCCCCCGCCTCCCCCGCCGGTACGCGAACAGGCCGACGCGCCTTCGGTCACGCCGATGCCTGCTCCCGCCGCCGCGGTTTCACCTGCATCGATGCTCGGCCCGCGTGAGGTCGACGGCGACTATAATGCTTTCGCGCATGAGCCGCCGTTCCGGCCACGCCGCAATCCAGCCCGCATGTGGACCATGCTGGCAGCCGTGGCCGCCATTCTGATGCTCGGCGGCGTCGCGGCGATTTCCTATTTCGGGGTCCCGATGATGGGGGGTGAGGCGCGCGCTGCCGCAAAAGCGCTGGTGATCGTGCCGGCGCGCAAGCCGGACCGTACAAGCCTGGAGAGCGGCAACGAGCTGCTCACCGTCTTTGGCCGCGTGGTCAACACCAGCGAGATCAACCAGAGCGTTCCGCCCATCAAGGCGGAACTCCTCGACGCCCAGGGACGCGTGGTTTATTCCTGGGCGATCTCCGCCCCGGTTGCGGAGCTCGGCCCCGGTGGAAGTACCAACTTCAACAGCGCCGTCATGGACGTGCCGCGCAGTGCGCGGCGGCTCAACCTTACCTTCGATCCGAACGCCCTGTGAGGCGTGTCCGACGAGCCTTCCAGGGTTCTGAGGCAGTGCCGCAGATTTCCCGCATACCGTCTGGAAAAGCGCGTTGCGTGCACGGAACCGCTTTGCTAGAGGCGCCTTCCTGCCAGCCGCTGGTTCTTCAATCGGCGGACAATCCAGATGTGCGGTCGTGGCGGAACTGGTAGACGCGCAACGTTGAGGTCGTTGTGGGCGAAAGCCCGTGGAAGTTCGAGTCTTCTCGACCGCACCACTGGGTCCCGTAGGCACTGGTTTGGACCGGGCCCCGGGGCTCGGATCACCGCCTGCTTATTAGTTGCGCCAGACGACTTCCCCTTGGCGTGCGGGCGCCTGGCCACTAGCTTAGCAACGAACTCGCATCAGGAGCGAGAAGCGAAGAGGCCGCCATGGAAGTCCGCGATACTGAACATCATCTCGATCTGTCTGAACATGAATGGCGCCAGCGTCTTTCCCCCGAACAATATCATGTGCTGCGCGAAGCTGGGACGGAGCGCGCCTTCACCGGGCGCTACTGGAACAATCACGAGGCTGGCGACTATCTCTGCGCCGGGTGCAGCCAGCCACTCTTCTCGAGTGAGACCAAATATGACAGCGGCAGCGGCTGGCCGAGCTTCACCGCTCCCGCGGGCCAGGACGCGGTGACCGAACATGCGGACAATGCCTATGGCATGCGGCGCGTGGAAGTGCGTTGCGCGAAGTGCGACGGGCATCTGGCTCACGTCTTTCCTGACGGTCCAGGCCCGGACGGGCTCCGTTACTGCATCAACAGCGCTTCGCTCGACTTTGCCCGGAAGAGCTGACCTCGTGCCCGGAGACGGCGGCTGTTCCACGACCAAAGATCGCGGCCTATAAGGCCGGGGTTGCGCGCCGCCGACGCCTACCCGCGCTCCTGCTTGTGAGCCAATCCAACAAGCCTTACGCTGAGTCGCGATGGCCAGTACTGCTTTCTCCTCGATCACGCGCGCGCTGATCACCGCCCTGAAGATTGGCGCCTACACGGGCATCGTCGCGCTGATCGCGTTGGTGGTAGCGGTGGGCATCGCGATGAGCTCGCTGCCGAGCTATCAGGAACTCGTTCGCCGTGACGACCTCGGTCAGATGATCCGTGTCCGGGCTGCCGACGGGACGGTGATCGTGTCCTTGGGCCCGAGCTTCGGCGAGTGGCTCAGCTACGACGAGATCCCGCCCATCATGAAAAATGCCATGATCGCGGTCGAGGATCGGCGCTTCCGCTCACACCTTGGGGTGGATCCGGTCGGCCTGGCGCGCGCGGTCAAGGTCCGGGTCGATCGCGGGCGCTGGCGGGAGGGCGGCTCGACGATCACGCAGCAGCTTGCGCGCAACATCTTCCTCACAAACACTCGAACATTCGGCCGCAAAATGCGCGAAGCGATCCTCGCGCTGGCGCTCGAGCGGCGCTTTTCCAAGGAGCAGATCCTCGAACTTTACCTCAACCGCGTTTATTTCGGTGGGGGCGCCTACGGCATCGATGCGGCTGCGCGCCGCTTCTTCGGCCATTCGGCTGAAAATCTGACGCTCGCGGAGGCTGCGATCATTGCCGGCCTTGTGAAAGCCCCGTCCAATTATTCGCCAACCGCTGACGCCCAAGCGGCCAAGGGCCGTGCGGGCATCGTCATCGATCTGATGAAGCAGCAGGGCTATGTCAGCGCGTTCGATGCGGCCTCAGCCGAGCCCGCAGACGTCAAGCTCGTGCCCACCCCGAAGCAGAACAGCGTGCGCTATTTCACGGATTGGGTATTGCCGCAGCTCGATACCCTGATCGACGAGACGGTCGAGCCGATCGACGTCTGGACGACGCTCAATGCTGGCATGCAGCGCGCCGCCGACCAGGCGATCAACGCCACTACCCCGGCAGGAGCACAGGGGGCGCTGGTTTCGCTCGACCGCGACGGGGCCGTGCGCGCCATGGTCGGGGGGCGGGATTATGTTGCCTCCTTGTACAACCGCGCAACGCAGGCAACGCGGCAGCCCGGCTCCGCCTTCAAGCTGTTCGTTTACCTGGCCGCGCTCGAGGCCGGCCACACGCCCAACGACACGGTCGTCGACGAGCCGGTGAACATCAAGGGCTGGCGGCCGCGAAACAACGACCGCACCCATCACGGGCCCGTCACCATTCGCGAAGCCTTCGCACGCTCGATCAACACCGTTTCGGCAAAGCTCGGTCAGGAGGTCGGCTTCCGCGCCGTCGCCGACATGGCGCAGCGCTTCGGCATCACCACGGAAGTGAATACGGATCCCTCGATGGTGCTCGGCACGTCGGATGTCCGCCTTATCGACATCACGCGCGCCTTTGCCGCAGTTTCCGGCAAGGGCATCGCTGTGGTTCCGTACGGGATCGTGAAGGTCGCCACCACTGACGGGCGGCTCCTGTACCAGCACGAGCCCGAAAGCGGGCGGACGCTGGTCGCGCCATGGGTCGCCGCGCAAATGACCGACCTTTTGCAGGCAGCGGTGCTCACCGGCACCGGGCGCGCGGCCCAGATCGGCCGCCCGGTTGCCGGCAAGACGGGGACGACCAGCGCCAATAAGGACGGCTGGTTCATCGGCTTTTCGAGCGGGATCACGACGGGCGTCTGGATGGGGCGGGATGATGCCCGCCCGATCCCGGGCCTCCAGGGCGGACGCGCGCCTGCAATGGCGTTCCACGCCCATATGGTGAAAGCCGTCGCCAGCCGCCCGCCGGAGGAGTTCGAGATCGAGGTGACCATGCCAGACTGGCAGGTGGAAGGGGAAGAGGAAAGCTGGACCGGCGAGCCGGACGACTTCCTGATGGTCGATCCGGACGGCAATCCCATTTCTCCGAATGCGGCTCCGCAATCCGGCGGCGAGCCAGAGCGAGCGGCTCCTGATCAACCTCAGCAGGAGCAAGAAGCTGCCGGCGAAGTCCTCAGTCAGGAATGGCTGGACCGGGCGGTCGGCCGCACGCGGCCGCCGCCGCCGCCGCGTGAGCTGCCGCCGCCCAAAAGATCGCCTCCGGCCGCTTCGAGGCGCGGATCAGAGGCGGCCGATCCGGTGGATCGCGGCTCCCTCACGCTTTAGCCACAGCCGGGCGGGCTTCGGATCCGCTCCAAGCAGCTCTTCCACCAGAGCATGGAATTGCGGACCGTGATTCATGTGAATGCGGTGCGCCACTTCGTGCGCGACGGTTGCTCGCCTGACCCAGTCGGGGGCGAGGATCAGCCGCCAGCTGTAGCGGATCGCGCCGGACGACGAGCAGCTTCCCCACCGCGAGAGAGGGTCACCGACCGCTACCCGGCTCACGCTGACGCCGGCTTTCAGGGCGAAGCTTCGCGTCTCCTGTTCGAGGATCTGCAAGGCATGCTGCTTCAGCCATCGAAGCAGCCGGGGTTGCAAAGTCTCGGCTGGGCCGCCGATCAGTATGCGCTGATCCTCGACACGTACCGAGCGGCGTCGCTCGGCCTGCCAGTCGATGAGGTGCGGAATGCCGCAAAGCGGAACCTTCCCGCCGGCCGCGAGCGGAGCGGGCTCGGGGACCTTTGCAAGCTGGGCCTCGATCCAGGCGCGCTGGCTCCTTGCCCATTCAAGGGCGCGCCGCTGCGACACGCCTGTCGGATAGGAAAGCACCACAGCACCCGTCCGACTGTCGACGCGCAGGCGCATGGTGCGCGCGCGTGGAGACGGCTTCAGCGTCAGGCTTGCCGCGTGGCCGCTTTCCAAGCGCAGCTCAGAGGTCACGGTCGATAAGGTGATGCTCGAGATCGCCCGCCTCGCCTTCCGACACCGTCCAGCCGCGAACCGAAATTCCGGCCTCGTGCACCGTCTCCCGGCTCCCGCTCACGAGGTAGTGCCATTCGGGCAGGGGCTTGCCCTCACCCCGGAGCCGGTACGCACAGGTCGACGGCAGCCATTCGAGCTTAGCCACCTGATCGGCGGTCAAGCGCACGCAATCCGGTACCAATGCCTTGCGGCCGCGATAGTTGGTGCAGCGGCAGCTGTGCCGGTCCAGCAGCTTGCAGGCGACGTTGGTGCCGTAAATCCGGCCGGTCTCCTCGTCCTCGATCTTGTGCAGGCAGCACTTCCCGCAGCCGTCGCAGAGCGCCTCCCATTCGGCGCGGCTCAGCTCGCCAAGCGGCTTTTCCCAGAAGGCATTGCTCATAGGACCCATCGCCTCAGTTCGGCTGCCACCGCCTCCGCTCCCTTCTCGTGCGGAAGAATGGCGATCGGCTCCCCTTTCGGGCCGAACAGCAAAGCAATCCGGGAATGATCAACCATATACTCGGTCGCACCCGACTCCTCGGCCTTGCCGGAATAAACGCCGTGCTTCTTGGCGACTTCAGCGATCTGTTCGCGGGTCCCGGTAAGCCCGATCAGCCGAGGGTGAAAGGACGAGACATATTGCTTCATCACGCCAGGCGTGTCCCGTTCCGGATCCACGGTGATGAAGATCGGCTGCACCCGTTCGGCCTTGGAGGGATCGCTCTTCTCGAGCATCCGCATCGCTTGCCCGATGGTCTGAAGATCGACCGGGCAAACATCCGGACAATAAGTGAAGCCGAAATAGACGATTCGATAGCGGCCGTCGAACTGCCTATCGCTCACCTGCCGGCCGTTCTGGTCCGTCAAGGTGAATGAACCACCCAACCGCGCGCCCTCGAGCGGCGGCGCCTCGCTCGCTCTGCCCGAACAAGCGCCAAAAAGGGCAAGGAGCATCAGGACCAGCAGGGGCAAGCGCTTTTCGTTCATGGCGCCGCCAGCCTTGCTTTGCTAAGGACCTGTAATCAAGCTGAGAACTGGGGGTTCCAACGTGTCCCGTAAAATGAGCCTCGGCGTTGCCGCCGCACTTGTCATGGCGCTCGCTGCCCAGCCGGGGCAAAGTCAGAGATTTTCCGACAGCTACACCTTCATTCAAGGCGTGAAGGAGCGGGACGGCGGAAAAGTGGAAGCTTTGGTGTCCGTCCCTGGGTCCACCGTCATCAACGCCAAGGACGGAAACGGCGATGGCGCACTTCACATCGTCACCAGGGGACGCGATCGGGTTTGGCTCAGCTTCCTGCTCGGCAAGGGAGCAAAGCCCGACCTTCCGAACAGGGACGGCAGTAGCGCGCTGATTCTCGCTTCGCAGCTCGGCTGGATGGAGGGCGCGGAACTTCTTCTTCGCTTCAAAGCGAATGTCGACTTGGCGAACAACCGAGGCGAGACGCCGCTCATCTTTGCGGTTCACAACCGCGATGTCGCTATGACTCGGCTGCTTCTCGGGAGGGGCGCCAACCCGAAGCGCACGGACAGCGTGGCTGGTTATTCAGCGCTCGATTATGCGCGCCAGGACAAGCGCGCTGCCGCTGTCTTGAAGCTTTTGGAAGCGCCGCCTGCTCCATCCAAGCCCGTCGCCGGGCCGAAGCTTTAAGCTTGGCCGATCAGGCTCAGCGGAGCCTGGTCTCTGGACGCCGGCTAGACCCGTTCCTGGTCCTGTTGAACCAGGACCGAGTCCAGCTTCGTTGCTGTACCGCGATTTTCCGAGCCGCCAGGTGACTCGACCTGACTTGAAATCACTTTAGTCGAGGCCGAAAAGGCCGGGGTCGAGGTCGCCCACGAGGCGCCTTGCCGCGCGGCGTGCGAACCGCAATGTCTCGGCGCGCCTGCGGTTGCCCGAAAGTTTTCGGACCGGAGCGTCCCGCACCACCGCCGCGTCATAGCGATCGGCCACGATCAGTCCGCAGCAGTCTGGCTGGAACGCCTCGCCTTCAAAGGGCTCGAGGCTGAAGCCCGCCGGCACGGCCCAGTAGAAGCGGTCGCAGTAATCCAGATAATCCGGCCATTTGTGATCGCCGAAAAGATCCGCGCGGGAAACTTTGATCTCCACGATGGTCAACATGCCCTTGCCGCAGATCGCCATCATGTCGGCGCGGCGCCCGTTGGGGAGCGGCACCTCGCAGATCGCAAACATGTCCTGCCGGAAAAACAATCGAGTGACGCCCCGCGAAACGTCCTGTGCAGCCATGGGCGCGTCTGAAAGGCAGGACTGCAGCTCGAGAATCGAAGGGCTTCCCATCGGCCCCGGCTAGAATAAAAAGGGAACAGATGGAAGGCGCCACGCGCCTTCGGATCAGCGATAGAAGACGTGATTGCCCACCCGCGCAACGCGCTTCATCCGCCAGCCGGGTGAAACCCGAGTCGCGTGAAATGCAAGCGCCTTCGGCGCAGGGCTATCGGCCAGGTCCTTCATGGCGATGTGCGCGATCGCGACCGCCTTGCGCCAATGCGCGTTGTCCCTCGAGAACGCCGGGAAGCGGCCAGCGCGGATGAATGAGAACTGGCCCCGCTGCTTCACGACACCGCAGAGGCTGGCAGGGTACCGGCCCGATTTGGCGCGGTTGATGACGACTTCGGCGACCGCGAGCTGGCCCGCGAGCGGCTCGCCTTTGGATTCGAAATAAATGGCACCGGCGAGGCACTCCATCTCGCTGTCCGCAGTTTTGGTGCCGGAATGCTCTTCGACGAGTGCGCTCAGCGGGCGGACCGGAGCTGGTTTCTCTTCCGCAGCATCGGGAGCGAGGGTGGCCACCGCATGCTCGGCGACGATCGCCGGGACATCAATGTCGTTGGGAAAGATTTCGGACGCTTCGAGGGTATCCGCCTCGAGGGCACCGCCATCCAGATTGGCAGCAGCATGATCAAAAGGCGCTGCTGCGGCCGGCTCCAATTCCCAAGCGAGGGAAGGGTCGGCGAAA
>JALYNE010000091.1 GCA_030773375.1 Pseudomonadota bacterium | reverse complement strand
GGGGAAGATGTCGCGCCGGCCGCGATTGCACCGGCCTGGCTGGCAGGCCGGTTCGATCCGCTGGTGGTGGAGGCGGAGCTTCCGGCCCTCCTCGAACGCGCTCCGCTGGACCTCCGCGTGAACGGGTTGAAGGCCACGGTTGCGGAAGCGGCGGCCGCAATCCCGGGGGCAACGCCAACGCCGCTCTCGCCGATCGGGCTTCGCCTCCCCGAGGGCTATCAAGTGGAGCAGACCGCGCCCTGGCACGACGGCCTCGTCGAGGTGCAGGATGAGGGAAGTCAGCTGCTTGCGCTCGGTTGCGGGGCGCCGCGCGGCGGCCTCGTGGTCGACCTCTGTGCCGGGGCGGGCGGCAAGACGCTTGCGCTCGCAGCCGAAATGGCAAACCAGGGGCGCATCCTTGCCACCGACGCGGACCGACGTCGCCTGTCGCGGCTTCGCGCGCGCGCGCAGAGGGCAGGCGTCGCAATCGTTGAAGAACGACTGCTCGACCCTGGCCGCGAACTTAGCGCACTGGGGGACGTCAGGGGAGCGGCCGACCTCGTCCTCGTGGATGCCCCCTGCTCCGGCAGCGGCACGTGGCGACGCAACCCGGAGACGCGCTGGCGGCTCACGCCTGAAAGGCTTGATCGGCTCGTGAAGCTTCAAGCACATCTTATTGATGTTGCAGCGGAACTTGTGCGGCCCGGCGGATTTGTGGTTTATGCCGTATGTTCGCTGCTTGATGAGGAGGGGCGGGCTCAGGCGGAAGCGTTCGGCGTTCGCCGTTCAGCTTTCGTATCTGACGCGCTCGCTATCGAGTTCGGACGGGCCTCGGGGCCAGGGCGGCTCTTGACCCCAGGCAAGGACGGCACGGACGGCTTTTTCGTCGCGCGGTGGCAGGCGCCATGCTAGGCTTCCGCACGGCTGACCTATGGAGAATTTGATGCGCTTCACGCCTATTGCGCTTTCGATCGCTCTCGCGGTCGCCACGATGGCGAGCGCCGGGCAGGGGCAACGGCCCGACGACCAGATCGACGCGCGCAGTCTCGCATTGACGCAGCAAGCTCTGGCGCTCGCAAACTCGGCGCAGCATCAGGCAGCGGTCGACCTGCTGGAAAGCGCGCTTGCCGTCGATCCGCGCAATCGAGGTGCTTACATCGCGCTCGCCCACGTGGCCCAAGCGCAGAAGCTCCCGGGCAAGGCGATCAGGCTCTACAACGAGGCGCTGAAGCTTGAGCCGAATGACGTCAACGCCCTTGCCGGCCAAGGCGA
This sequence comes from Pseudomonadota bacterium, assembly GCA_030773375.1. Lineage (GTDB taxonomy): Bacteria > Pseudomonadota > Alphaproteobacteria > Sphingomonadales > Sphingomonadaceae > Allosphingosinicella. The sequence goes on along the minus strand of JALYNE010000091.1, from coordinate 8,921 downwards.
AGCGCTGGTCCAGCGCGGCGCGGTGGAGCGGGCCAAGCGCAACCTCGAAAAGGTGAGGGCCGCCTGTAGGGGCGCGTGTCCGCAGGCGGCTACGCTTGCCGCCGCGATCGCCAAGGGTCCGCCCCCCGAGGTTCTGACCGCGCGTGCTCCTGAGACCACCCAACCGAAGACCGAAAAGAACTAAGCTCCGCTGCGCGGGCCGATGGCGCGCGCGATGGCGACGAACTCGTCGACGCTCAGAGTCTCCGCGCGCCGTTCGGCGTCTATTCCAAGCCTATCGAGCGCATCGAGGGCACCGGGGAGGCCCTGGACGCTCCTCCGCAGCATTTTGCGGCGCTGCCCGAAGGCGGCTGCGGTCAAGCTTTCCAGAATCGCCGCCGAGACCGCCTCCGGAGCCTCTTTAGGAACAATGTGAACAACCGCCGACATCACCTTCGGCGGCGGCACGAAGGCGGAGCGGTGAACCTTCATCGCAACGCGCGCTTCGCTGCGCCATTGGGCCAGAACGGCAAGGCGGCCGTAAGCCGACGTGTCTGGCCGGGCGACGATCCGCTCCGCCACCTCTTGTTGGAACATCAAGGTCAGTGAGGCCCACCAGGGCGGCCAGGACTCCCCGCCAAGCCAACGCACGAACAGCGCAGTGCCAATGTTATAGGGAAGATTGGCGACGATATGTGCGCCGGCACCCGCAACTCTCGCTTCGTCCACCTCGAGCGCGTCAGCCTCGATTATGCTGAGACGCCCTCCGAATGCTTTCTGAACCTCGGCAAGCGCCGGAAGGCAGCGCCGATCCCGCTCCACCGCTGTGACGGTTGCGCCCGCACGAAGCAGCGCCCGCGTCAGACCCCCAGGGCCGGGCCCCACTTCGTAGGCGCGCGCGGCTTCGAGGCTTCCAGGAATTCGCGCGATCCGGTCCAGCAACTGCTCGTCGAGGAGAAAGTTCTGGCCGAGCGCCTTGGACGCGCTGAGCCCATGCCGGGCGATGACGTCGCGCAGTGGCGGCAAAGTGACATTCCGAGGCGGCTCGATGGCTCCCTCGGACCGATCCTGGTGCGAGCTGCCAGTCACCCCTGCGCGATGCGCTCGGCGGCGGCGGCGGCGGTTTGGATTGCGGCCATCATAGCGCCGGGATGCGCTTCGTTCTTGCCGGCGATAGCGAATGCAGTGCCGTGATCGGGCGAGGTTCGGACGATCGGCAGGCCGAGCGTCATGTTGACGCCTTGGTCGAAATAAAGCGTTTTTAGCGGCAACAGGGCTTGGTCGTGGTACATGCAGATCGCGGCGTCATATTGTGCGCGGGCGCTGGCGTGAAACATGGTGTCGGCCGGATAGGGCCCGGTGACGTCCATACCCTCTTCGCGGAGCCGATCGATGGCTGGGACGATCACGTCCATCTCTTCCCGACCGATCGCCCCGTCTTCTCCGGCATGGGGATTGAGACCGGCCACCGCGATCTTCGGCTGCTCGATTCCGAATTGCCGCTGCAATCCGCGCACCGTCGCCCGCGTTTTCAAGATTATCTTTTCGGCCGTGAGGCCTTCCGGGACATCGCGGATCGGCACGTGCACCGTTACCGGTATCGTTTTCAGATCCGGCCCGACAAGCATCATCGCCACAAGGTCGCAGGCGACGCCGCAACGTTCGGCGACGAACTCGGTCTGGCCGGGGTGGACAAACCCGATCGCGTAGAGCTGCGACTTTGAAACGGGCCCCGTGACGAGGCCGCCGGCGGCCCCAGATCGGGTGAGGCCCACAGCGATCTCAAGCGAATCCAGTGCGTTGCGCGCGCCATCGAGGTCCGGCGCGCCCGGCGTGGGGCGTTGCCTCCCAGGGACCTTCAGGACAGGAAAGGCACGGCCGAAGCAGCGCTCGGCTTCGCCGGGTTCTGAGATCGCCTCCACCGGACCCTGCCAGACCGCAGCCACGGCCTCACAGTCTCCCACCGCAAAGAAAGGCGGAAGGCCCATTGCCTCCCGCCTTTCCCAGCATTTGGCCACGATCTCGGGTCCGATGCCGGCCGGGTCCCCGAGAGCCACCGCAAGAGGTGCCGGCATCAAACCCGCTTAGCGATAGTCGACAACGGCGTCGCGGCGCAGATCGCGCAAGTAGCGTCGGGCGCGGCTGTTCACGCGTGCCTCGCTCAGCTGCGTCGAGACTTGTTCGAACGACGGCCCAGCCGAGAGGCTTGGATCTTCGCGGCCGCACAGAACGAGCACGCGCACCCCCTCCTCGAACGACCCGAATGGCGTCGTTGCCTGCCCGATGCTGAGGTTCAAGAGCATGTTCTGCAGGGCCGGCGGAAGGTCCCGCACGCGGATCTGGTCGCTTGAAACGACTTCAGCGCCGAGCTTTCCGGCGGCCTCCTCGGCGCGGCCGCAGCCTCCCATGGTCGAAGCCGTCTGGGCGAACCGCTGCACGAGCGGCTCGGCCTGCGCGCGAGTCATGCCGTTGGGAAAGCTGATCGATAGCTGCTTCAGGCTTAGCACGGCATCCCGAGGATCCGCGGTGAGAACCTGGCGCGTATCCTGCACGGCAACGATCGAGAACCCACCCGGGACGGCGATGGGGTCGCTGATCTGGCCGACAGGCAGCGTGCGCGCCGCCTGGGCGAGTGGCTCGGGGAGCTGCTCGGCGCGAACCCAGCCGAGATCGCCTCCGACGGCAGCAGTGGACGCTTCGGAGAACTGGCGGGCATAAGCCAGGAAGGACGCTCCTTGACGAAGCTGCTGGACGATCCGGTCCGCGTTTGCCCGCGCATCGGCTGCTGTTTCCGGCGTGGCCGACAGGAAGATCTCCGCGATCCGGAATTCCTGCGCTCCTTTGGATGCGTTGAGCCGCTCGATGACGGCGCGGACCTCGTCGTCGCTGACGTTGACGAACTGCTCGATCTTGCGCTGTTGCAGCCGCGTCCAGGCGATCTCGCCGTGGATCTGGCGCTTCAACGAAGCGGGCGACGAGCCGATGGAGCGAAGATAAGCTTCAAACTGCTGAGGGGTTTGCTTGAAGTTCCTCACATATTGTTCGTAATATCTGTCGATCTCGCGCTGCTCGATCTTGATGTCCTCAGCCTTGGCGGCTTGGATCTGCAGGGTTTCGTCGACGAGATTGCGGAGCACCTGCTCACGCAGCCGCTGCATCTCTTCGGCAGGGATCTTGCTGGCGCCGTTCGCTGCGACCAACAGGGCAAGCCGCTGATCGAGGTCCGTGCCGGTGATGACGTCGCCGTTCACGATCGCAGTGGCTTTGCGGACGGTCGGATCACCGCCGAAGAATTGCGGATTCGCAGGGATGTTGAGGGTGGAGGCGGGGGAACCTGCCGTCTGTGCAACCGCCGCGACTGCCGCGATCGAGCCCGCAAGCATCAAAGTCGCCCTACCAATGGTGCCGAGCTTCATCATTCCTCCAGTGAAAGCAGGCCCATACCCTGCTCTAAATATGCTGAACCCAAGCTTAGCGGCCTAAATTCTTCAGCGCCACCCTGAACAAGAAGGTATTCCCCCTTCGAAAGTCGCCCGTGGTGTCATAGTCTCGACGCCAGGTGACGCCAATCTCGATGCAGTCATCGTCGTAAGCAATGCCCAGACGGTGCCGGACCGGCTCATAGCCGTCCGCGCCGGAAGCCGGATCCTCCTCGAAGTTGGTGAGGTCGATCACAGCTGAGCCGAACAGCGACCAGTGGTTGGCGAAGCGCACGCGCCCGCCGAGGCGCAGCTCTTCCCGGTCGCGGAGGTCTTCCAGCCCCGGGCTGATGTCGCGATCGAGGCGCAAGTATCCGACCGTGCCGTAGGTTTGGCGTCCGCCGAATGTGGCGTCGACCTCGTTTCGCCGAACGGCAAAATTGTCTTTGTCGAGCCGGAAGCGGTGGGTGAAGCTGAGCTTGCGCCCATATCTCACGGTCGTTCGGCCGACGATGTCGGAAAAGCGCTCCGACAGGCCGGTACCCTCGGGGAAGATGCTTTCAAGCTCGCTGAGGCGGTAGCTTTGGCCGACGGTCGTGCGGAATGTGATCCGCGGCAGGTCCAGCGCCCAGTCGAGGCCATAGGTTATGCGCGCGCCGTCCTCCCACCGATCATGGCCAGGAAAGCGGTTGAGCGCGAAGAGGTTGGAATCTTCAAGCTCGATCGACCGCGCGTCCTCGTTGGGGATTCTCAGATTCTTCGTGGGTGGCGAGGCGACGACTTGAACGCGAGGCGTCAGCCGCTGCAGGCCGCCCATGAATTGGCCGATGAATGGCCAGCGAAGCTCAGCGGCAAGCGCGCCGATGCCGCGCGCGCTCCAGCCCTCCGTTCCTCGGTATAGCGGGACAGGCGTCAGCCTGGTGTCGTTGGCGTGGTAGACGTCTCCCCTTGCGAATGCGGTGAGGAGGAGCTCCTGGCCGAGTGTCGTGATGCTTCGCCGGTCCCAGCGCGCCGCAGCAAAGGCTCGCTGCGTATCCTGCCCGTCCGTGCGCAAAATGGAGAGGCTGTTCGCCTGGAGTTCGAGCCTGCCGTTCCAGAAGAAATCGTCGCGGCGCCAGCGGGCGTCCACGGCGGGAAGCACGATCGGCTGCTGGCCCTGGACATCGGTGATCCTGAGACCCTGGAACGCCCAGCCGGCGATTGAGATGTAGCTGTTCGGGCTGATCCGCTCGGCGGTGACGACCGAGCGAAGTCGATCGTCGCGTGAAATGTCGTAGCGGCGCAGGAATGTCCGATCCGTCACCCAGCGGGCTGAAGCCGTCACGCTCCAAAGCGGGTTCAGCTGAAACCTGCCGTTACCCTCGAGATAAGCCCGGATACCCTGGTCCCGTTCGCCGACCCCGCTGCGAATCACGCTCAGGGGAAGGCGTGAGCCATAGGTGAGATACCCGCCGAGCTGATATGCCCCAAGCTCCGTAAGGTGACGGTAGCGGCCCTCGAGCATTGGCAGCACGTTCGTATAGATGTGCGGGGCGATTGTGGCGTCACGGTTGGGAGCGAGCTTCAAATAATAAGGAACAGAGACTTCAAGCCCATTGCTGCGGCTGATTCTGATGTCCGGAACGAGCAGGCCCGATCCGCCGCCCTCGCTTCCGTCGGGGTGGGAAAGGCCGGGCAGAGCGATCAGCGGCAGCCCGAACAGGCTTAACGCTGCTCCCTGGTAACGGATGCGGTTTCGCACCGGGTCATGAACGACCCGGACGGCGGTGATCTGCCACGTCGGATCCTTCGGGCATCCATTCTCGTCGACCACGGCGCAGGGAGAATAGGCTGCGCGGTGAAGGGTCGTATAGCCGTTTTCCCGTTCCGCTCGATTGGCTGCAAGGCGTCCGCCGCCCTCCAGCACCAGGAGCAGGTTCTCGACCACTCCGTCGCGAAGCGTATCGCTAAGGACGACGCTGTCGCCATAAGCCACGTCGCCTTGCGGGTTCACTACCTGCACATTGCCTTCGGCGCGGACCTCGCCGGTGTCGCGATTCCAGATCACCCGGTCGGCACGCAAATTGTTGCCTTCGCGGGCCATTCGGACGTTTCCGGTCACAGTGACGATTTCGGCGCGCGTATCGTAGATGAGCTGGTCGGCGCTGAAGTCGATGCGTGACTCCTCAGTCCCAGTGGGCGCAGGAGAAGCAGTCGCGGTGGGCGCAGGAGAAGCAGTCCCTCCGGGCACAGGAGAAGCTTGTCCGCTCTCCTGCGCGAGCGCGAGGCCCGGCACGCAAAGCAGCAGAGGCACGGCCGTCCAGCAAATAAATTTGGGTGTCTTCACGATTTAAGCTTCGGGCCCCGCGCTTCGGCTCACGCGCCGCGGAGCCTATCGCACCGGAAGCCGTTCCCTGCAATGGCCGAAGCTGGCGCGGATCGGAGCCTTTGCCACCACTCCTTCCTTTCCCTATCAGGGCGCCCGCAGCCGGATGAGGAGTTTCCATGAAGATCAGTTTCGCCGCCCAGCGTCCCGAAGGCTCATATGCGCTCGCCATCCCTGTCTGGAGCGAGGACATGCTGATGGACCGGCTCGGCAGCCTGGATGAGACTGCGCGCACGCTGGCTGCACGATCGGCCGAAGCGCAGAGATTCGAACGTGAGGCGGCTGCGGTTGCGGAGACCTTCATCAGCGAAGGGGACCGTGTTCGGCGGCTCCTGCTCGTCGGTCTTGGTGGACGGCGTGACGATGAGGCCTTGTTCGAGAAGGCGGGGGGCGCACTTTCGGCAAAGCTTTTGACATCCGGCGAATCGCGTCTCGTCGTTGATCTCACGGGCCTCACAATTCGTGGTGCGGACGCAGCGCGGATCGGATTCGGCGCGGCGGCTCGCTCCTGGCGCTACGACATTTACCGCACCAAGCTGAGCAGAAACGCGAAGCCGACGCTGGATGAAGTCGTGATCGTTGGGGCCGGCGACGGGGTCGAGGCCGAGTGGGCGCGGCGCTCCGCCTTGCTGGAGGGGATCATGCTGACGCGGGAGCTCGTCACCGAACCGGCGAACGTCATCTACCCGGTGAGCTTCGTCGAGCGCTGCCGCGCGGCGATGGACGGCATGGGCGTCGATTTCAAAGTTCTTGACGAGAATGCGATGCGTGAGCTTGGCATGGGTGCCTTGCTCGGCGTTGCTCAGGGATCGGAGCAGCCGCCACGTCTCCTGGCGATGCGGTGGAACGGGGCAGGGGATGCCTCCAAACCAATTGTCCTCATCGGCAAGGGCATCACCTTCGATACCGGCGGGATTTCAATCAAGCCCGCTGCCGGTATGGAGGCCATGAAATGGGACATGGGCGGGGCGGGTGCCGTGGCGGGCGCGATGCGGGCGATTGCAGGCCGCAAGTCAAAGGCAAACGTCGTCGGCATCTGCGTTCTTGCCGAAAACATGCCCGGCGGGAAGGCGCAGCGGCCTGGCGACGTCGTCACCAGCATGTCTGGGCAGACGATCGAAGTGATCAACACCGATGCGGAGGGCCGGCTCGTCCTCTGCGACGCCATGACATGGGCGCAGCGCCAATATCGGCCGGACTATCTCGTCGATCTGGCGACGTTGACCGGCGCAATGATCATCTCGCTTGGCCATGAATATGCCGGCGTCTTCAGCAACGACGATGGGCTGGCGGAAGGGCTCACGCGCGCCGGCCTCGCCACCGGTGACAAGCTGTGGCGCATGCCGCTCGGCGAAGCGTACGACAAGCTGATGGACTCGCCCATCGCCGATATGAAGAACAGCGGCCCACGTGAAGGCGGCTCGATCACGGCGGCAACCTTCCTGCAGCGCTTCGTCGAAGAGGGCGTCAAATGGGCGCATCTCGACGTTGCCGGAATGGTGTGGTCGGACAAGCCGGGTGCGCTCTGGGACAAGGGCGCCACGGGCTACGGCGTGGCGCTTCTCGATCGCTTCGTAGCCGACAATTTCGAGAGCTGATCGGCGGGCGCGATGCTCGTCGACTTCTACCATCTGGACCGATCGCCGCTGGAGCGCGTGCTTCCCCGCATCTGCGAGCGGCTGCTGGAAAGTGGCGAACGGCTGCTGCTGGTCGGGGAGCCGGCTCTTCTTCAGCAGCTTGACGAGCTTCTCTGGACCTACGCCCCCGAAAGCTTCCTGCCTCACGGACGCAGCGAAGCCGCTTCGCCGGAGAGCCAGCCGATCCTGCTTTCGCCTACAGTCAATGCGGTGAACGGGGCGGCCAACATCGCGCTTGCCGACGGCGTTTGGCGCGAGGAAGCGCTTGCCTTCGCGCGGGCATTCTACTTTTTCGACAACAGCAATCTCGATATTGCCCGCGGCAGCTGGCGCGCACTGAAGGACAAAATCAGCGTCGATCGACGCTACTGGAAGCAGGACGAACATGGCAGGTGGGTGCAGGGACCCTGACCTGCGGCTTGCGCTCCTCGGGTGCCCCGCCTAGAGACCCCAACTTTCCTGACAGATATGGAGCTCTTCCGGCCATGGCGACCGAACGCACTTTCTCGATCATCAAACCCGACGCGACCCGCCGCAACCTCACGGGCGCCATCACCAAGATGTTCGAAGATGCCGGCCTCCGGGTCGTCGCTTCCAAGCGCATCCGCATGACGCGCGAGCAAGCCGAAGACTTTTACGGCGTCCATCGGGAGCGCCCATTCTTCAACGACCTCGTGACCTTCATGATCTCGGGGCCGGTGGTTGTGCAGGTGCTGGAGGGCGAGAACGCCGTTGCCCGCAACCGAGAAGTGATGGGTGCGACGAACCCCGCCAATGCCGAGGAAGGCACGATTCGCAAGACGCACGCAGAGACGATCGAGGCCAATTCGGTGCACGGCTCGGACAGCCTTGAAAACGCGAAAACCGAAATCGACTACTTCTTCAAGGCGGACGAAATCGTCGGCTGATCAGGCTGTCGAAGCGCTCGGCAGAAATTGTCGAGCGCTTCGGGGTAGATCCTGTGCTCCTCTTGGAGCACGCGCGCGGCGAGGCTTTCGGGAGTGTCGCGGCCCCGGATCTTGACCTTGGACTGCGCGATCACAGGCCCGTCATCCAGCTCCTCCGTGACGACATGAACTGAGCAGCCGGCATGATCCTCCCCTGCCAATAGGGCGCGACGGTGCGTGTCGAGGCCCTTAAATGCCGGCAGCAGCGAGGGATGGATGTTGAGGATCCTTCCCTCCCAGGCGCGAATGAACTCGGGCGACAAGAGCCGCATATAGCCGGCGAGCGCGACAACCTCGACTCGGTGGCGGCCAAGTTCAGCGCTCACCAGCCGGTCGAACTCGGCCCGGTCGCGGCCGACGTGGCTCATCGCCCACGTCTTGATCCCGAACCTGCGCGCCAGCAACAGGCCTCGTGCTTCGGGCACATTCGAGGCGACAAGCACGAGCTCATAGGCGGGGTCCGCGATGCGCTTGTATTCGGCAAGCGCTTGCATGTTGGAGCCACGGCCCGAGATCAGCACCCCGACCCGAACCTTGTCAGCCATCATGCGTGGCCGACCAGTCCGAACGGGCG
>JALYNE010000090.1 GCA_030773375.1 Pseudomonadota bacterium | reverse complement strand
CGCTGAGCGTCTTCATCCGCGAAGCTTGCACCGCCGCTCGCTCTTGAAGCGGGGGCTCTCCCCGACCATAGGCACGTCCGCACCAACAAGGGGGCAGAAACTTGCCGCAATATGATCGGATCGGCGAGCTCGAAGTGGACAGCGCGCTGAGGAGCTTCGTCGAGGAAGAGGCCCTTCCAGGCACGTCCATCGCGCCGGAAGCATTCTGGTCCGGCTTTCAAGCGCTGATTGCGCAGCTCACACCGGAGAATAAGCGCCTCCTCGGCCGGCGCGAGGAGCTCCAGGCGCTGATCGATGCGCGCAACGAGCGCCTCGATGGGCGCGCTCCCGAGCCTGCTGAGGAGGAATCCTTCCTGCGCGAGATCGGCTATTTGGTCGAGCCGCCGGCGCCGTTCACGATCGGCACGCAAAATGTCGACCCCGAGATCGCCGACATTGCCGGCCCGCAGCTGGTCGTGCCGGTCAACAACGCACGCTATGCCCTGAACGCGGTCAACGCCCGCTGGGGAAGCTTGTACGACGCGCTTTACGGCACCGACGCGCTCGGCGATCTTGCCTGCCCGGGCGGCTACGATCCGGAGCGCGGCGCGCGGGTGATCGCCTGGGGACGTCGCTTCCTCGACGAGATCGCGCCGCTCACCGGCGGCAGCCACGCGGATGTCGGCGAATACAGGGTTGAGGACGGCCAGCTCCGGACCGATTGCGGGGGCCTTGCCGACGGCTCCCTATTCGCGGGCCATCGGGACGGCTCGATCCTCATTCGGCACAACAAGCTGCACGTCGAGCTCGTGATCGATCGCGCGCAGCCGATCGGCCGCGAGGACAAAGCGGGCGTCGCCGTCATTCGCCTCGAAGCCGCGATCACGGCGATCATGGACTGCGAGGATTCGGTGGCGGCGGTGGACGCGGAGGAGAAGATCGGCGTTTATCGCAACTGGCTGGGGCTGATGAAGGGCACACTTTCTGCCCGGGTCGAAAAAGGCGGCAAGCCGTTCGAGCGGCGAGCCGAGCCCGACCGCGATTTTTTGGCGGCCGACGGCAGCCCGTTGAGGCTCAAAGGCCGATCGCTCCTGTTCGTCCGCAACGTCGGCCACCTGATGACCAACCCGATGATGCGGCTCGGCGGGGAGGACGTGCACGAAGGCTTGGCGGACGCGGTGCTGACGGTGCTCGCCGCGCTTCACGACCTGAATGGAGCGCGTGCAAACAGCGCCGCCGGTTCCATCTACATCGTCAAGCCCAAGATGCACGGCCCCGAAGAAGCCGCCTTTGCGAACACTCTCTTCGATCAGGTCGAGGATCTGTTCGGCCTCCCCCGCCACACGATCAAGATCGGAGTGATGGACGAGGAAAGGCGGACCAGCGTCAACCTTGCCGCCGTGATCGAAGCGGTGAAAAACCGCGTCGTCTTCATCAACACAGGGTTCCTCGACCGGACGGGCGACGAAATCCACACCTCGATGAAGCTCGGGCCGATGATCCGCAAGGGCGAGATGAAGAGTTCGGCCTGGCTCAAGGCTTATGAAGACAACAATGTCGCGGTCGGCCTTGCCTGCGGATTTCAGGGGCGGGCGCAGATCGGCAAGGGCATGTGGGCGATCCCCGACCGAATGGCCGACATGCTCGCCCAGAAGATCGCGCACCCCCAAGCGGGCGCGAACACCGCCTGGGTCCCCTCGCCCACCGCCGCCACCCTGCATGCGATTCACTATCACCGCCTCGATGTTGCCGCGCGCCAGCGGGAGCTTGCGGCAAACGCATCGGCGAGGCTGCACGACATTCTCACCATCCCCGTAACTTCCGGCCGCAACTGGTCGCGCGAGGAGGTGCGGGAGGAGCTCGACAACAATGTCCAAGGCATCCTCGGCTATGTCGTCCGCTGGATCGACCAGGGCGTCGGCTGTTCGAAGGTGCCCGATATCCACGACGTCGGGCTGATGGAGGACCGCGCGACCTGCCGGATCTCGAGCCAGCATGTCGCCAACTGGCTCCGCCACAATATTGTCTCGCGTGCCGAAGTGCAGGCTGCGCTGGAGCGAATGGCGGCAATCGTCGATCGCCAGAACGAGGGCGATCCTTTCTACCGGCCGATGGCGGCGGACTTGGGCGCGAGCATCGCTTTTGAGGCCGCTTCGGCTTTGATCTTCGAAGGGGAGCGGCAGCCGTCCGGCTATACCGAGCCTCTGCTCCACGCGCGCAGACTGAAACTCAAGTCGCGCTAGCTGGAAGCGACGATGCTCTAATCTACTGATACAAAAAAACCCCGGCCTTGGCCGGGGTTTGTTTTACTCAACCCGTGCTGCTGCCGCCGCCGTCACCGCCGCCGTCAAATAACCAGTCCCAGAAGCCGCGGGCGGGGCGGGATAGGTGCTTTTTCATAGAACTCCCCTGTTCTGTGCAGGCACAGTGATGATCACGGCACCTGTAGAGAAGATTGCACCCACGAAACAATCGTGCAAGCGTTTTCTTTGGTTGCATGACGATTAAGGATAACACACTTGTTCTGAATGCTTGGACTAGAGCGCTTTCAAGTCAGGTGAAATCACCTGACGGGTCGGAAAGCACTGGAAACAAAGGAAACTGGACTCGTTCTCGGTTCAATCTAACCGCGAACGAGTCTAGGTAAGGAGAACTTTGATCCGAAGGTCCTGCCGGGCTTGAGAGCCGATTCCCAGGCAGTTCCACTGTCCGAGATTAGGGCGCGCTCATCGTTCCAGGCCGCTTCGGCCTTGATCTTCGAAGGGGAGCGGCAGCCGTCCGGCTATACCGAGCCCCTGCTTCACGCCCACAGGCTGAAACTCAAGTCGCGCTAGCTCTAAGCGGCGCGCCAATCCACTGATACAAAAAGAAAACCCCGGCCTGGGCCGGGGTTTATTTTACTCAACCCGCGGTGCTGCCGCCGCCGTCGCCGCCATCGCCAAATAACCAGTCCCAGAAGCCGCGAGCGGGGCGGGATACGTGCTTTTTCATAGAACTCCCCTGTTCAACGTAGGCACCGCGACCACCGCGGTGCTTACGGGGGGAATGTTACGCCTCTAGAAAAGGGTTAGCAAGAGATTAACTAAGCCGCATCTTCCCTAAGCTTGGCCAGAACTTGTCTCGAAAGAGCGCGGAAGGTCATCGGCCGTCCGATCAAGTAACCTTGCGCAACGTCGCAACCCATTTTCCTAAGCAGTTCAAGTGTTTCGGCTTCTTCGACCCCTTCCGCGACGACCTTGTGGCCGAGCGAGTGGGCGAGCTGAATCGTGGAATGGACCATCAGCATGTCGCCGCGGCTGTTGCCGACGGCCTGGACGAAGCCCTTGTCGATCTTGATCTCCGTGGCCGGGACCTTCTTGAGGTAGTCGAGCGTCGACAGACCCGTGCCATAATCGTCGATCGACAGTTGAACGCCGAGTCGGCGCAAATCGTGCAGCGTCTGGAAATTGTTTCCGCTGCCTGTGAGGGCAACCGTCTCGGTCACTTCGAGCGTCAAGCAGGCCGCGGGCAGCCGATGCTTGCGCAAGAGGTCCTTCACGACTGCCACGAGCTGGGGATCGTCGACGAGGCGTGCCGAGAGGTTCACCGACATTCCGAACTCGGCTCCGCGGGCGTTCAAGGCGGCTGCTCGGGCAATCGCCTGGTCGAGCACGTAGTGCGTGAGCTTCTCGATGCGGTCGCTCTGCTCGGCCGCGATGATGAACTCGATCGGGCTGATCGGGCCCTTGTCGGGATGCGTCCAGCGCACCAGCGCTTCGGCGCCGATGATGCTTCCGGTCCGAAGGTCGAGCTTCGGCTGATAGGCAACCCAAAGCGCGCCCGAGTCGATCGCAGCGTCGAGTTGGCTGAGCAGCGACAGCTTCCAGGCGGCGTCCTTCAGCTTGGCCGGATCATATTCCTTCCAGCGCAGCCCCTCGGCAGCGGCTTCATCGGCGGCAACGAGCGCGCTGCCGAGACGGTTCGCCACCGACCGATCGCTCCCGGCGTCGATCCCGAAGGTGATCGTCAGATCGAGCGAATTGCCGGCAACGCGAACCGGGCTCCTGAACAAGGCATGCAGCGCGTCGAGATGGTCCGCGAGCGGCGCGGGCTCGGCAAACCAGGCGAAGATCCCCTCGTCCCCCTGATAGAGCTTCGATTGCGAGGCGACGAGGGTGAGGCGGGCGGCGATCTGCTCTATCAGCGCCTTTTCATCTTCGGGGGGCAGCGCCGAGGTGATCTCCGGATAGTTCTGGACTCGCGCAGCGATCAGTGGGCGATCGTGCTCAAGCTTTTCCTCCCGAAGTGCATTGAGGTTCGGCAGCCCGGACAGGGCATTCACGTTGCCCCGCGAACGATAGGAATGCCTGAACTTCCTCCAGGAGTCGACGCAGCCAAGCACGACCAGCACAAACAGGCCCGGAACGATGTCGATATAGATGAGATGAGCTTCAACCGCGAAAGGAAGCGCCAGAAGGGTTGTGGCACCGACTGCCGCAGCAGCAATGGAGGCTCGCATGTCCTGCAACCGAAGGCTGCCGCCTGCAACGATCAGCGCAAGAACAAAGGCCGGCAGCCAGCCGAGCTCGGTTGGGGTGCCAGCCTTCAAGGTTTCGGCTCCAAGAACGTGGAGGTACACGCCCGAGATCAGCCCGCCCGCAGGACGAGCGAATGTGTCACCTAACTCCCGGGAAGTCGTGCCGATAATGACGTCCTTCCCCGCGATCGCCGCGGCGGACGTGTTGCCGCGGATTACGTCCAGGGCGCTGACCATCGGAACGGAACGCGGTGCGACCGAATAGTCTATTGGAAACCAGGTTCCGGCCTGACCTGCGCGACCAGCCATCAAGCTGGCGAGTGACGGATACTCGGCTCGTTGCATGCGCACGCCGTAAGGGAGGCTCCAAACCGTCCCTCGCCAATTATAGCGCACGTTCACATTGGCCAGGCTGACGTGCGTCCCGAATTGCGCCACGGGGTGAAGCTCAGTCCGGCTATCTGAGATGGAGTCGGTAACCACTTGGACCGGCAGTGTCACCTTCTTGCCCAGCCGCGCAAAAGTCTGTGCGAGGATATGATCGTCCCTGGGGTTCGACTTTCTGGAAAAATCGATGTCGAAGATGATGCGCTTCGCACCCAGACGGTGGAGGTTTTCCGCCAGCTGCGCGTGATACCGACGCGGCCAGGGCCATTTCTCAAGGCCTACGAGACTGCGATCGTCGATCGCGACGACGACGATGTCGCCGCTTGGCTGGCGCTGGTGGAGAGCGTTTCGCGTTGCGCGCATGCCATCCTCGAGCGGCTCGCCAAAATCGATCGCGCCGAACATAAGGCCGAGGAACGCCACCCACATGAAGAGCCGCAGCCGCGGATATTGCTTCCAGCGTCCGCGCACCTTCTCCCACCAAGAGGAACGCACTCCATCCATCGGCTACCGCCATGCCAGAAATGGGTTACCAAAACGGAAAGGATGATCGGCGACTATCCCTGACAGCCTTGCCCGCTTCTCGACTGCGGTGAAGCCGGGCTGCTAATGCGCGAGCGCCGAAAAGCCGGGAACTGGCATCAGGAGAAGCAATGAGCAGAAGCGCCGAAAACAGCGGCACCATCGCAGTGCGCGAGGCGCACAGGTTCGATCCCTCGCGGCTCGAGCGGTTCATGGCGCGGGAGGTCCCCGGCTTTGCCGGGCCGCTCACGGTCGAGCAGTTCAAGGGGGGCCAATCGAACCCCACCTACAAGCTCATCACGCCGTCACGATCCTACGTGCTGAGGCGAAAGCCGCCGGGCAAGCTGCTGCCCGGCGCGCATGCCGTGGACCGCGAATATCGAGTGATCGAGGCGCTCGGCCGCCAGAAATTTCCGGTCGCCGAAGCTCTCGCTTTGTGCCTCGACGAAGGCGTGATTGGCACCGCTTTCTACATCATGGAAATGGTGGAAGGCCGCATCTTCTGGGACATCACCTTGCCCGAGCTGAGCGCGGCCGAACGCCCCCTTCATTTCGAGGCAATGAACGCGACCATCGCCGAGCTCCACCGCATCGATCCGGAAGCCGTGGGGCTCGGCGACTACGGCAAGCCCGGCAACTATTTCGCGCGCCAGATCGGGCGCTGGTCCAAGCAATATCTCGGCGACGTCGAGGCTGGCCGCCTCGCCTCGATGGACAGGCTGGTGGAATGGCTGCCCGAGAACATCCCTGCCGACGAGGGCGAGGCGAGGATCATCCACGGCGACTTCCGCTGCGACAATATGATCTTTCATTCCAGCGAGCCGCGGGTCGTCGCCGTGCTCGACTGGGAATTGTCGACGCTCGGCCACCCGCTCGCCGACTTTGCTTATCACCTGATGATGTACCGGATGCCGAAAGGCATGTCGGCCGGGCTTGCCGGCGAGGATCTTCGGGCGCTGAACATCCCTTCCGAAAGCGACTATGTCGCCGCTTATTGCGAACGCACCGGGCGGAGCGGGATCCCTGACCTCGATTTCTACATCGCCTTCAACATGTTCCGCCTCGCCGCCATTCTCCACGGCATCAAGGGCCGGATCGCGCGCGGCACCGCCGCTTCCGCCCATGCCGGCAAGATGGTCGCCGGCCTCGAGCCGCTCGCCGACCTCGCCTGGGAGCAGGCACGGCGCGCCGGGGCGTGGACTTAGCGCCCGGTCGGGAAGCCGCGGCGCTTCAGGAGCGCGTTGACGTCCGGATCGCGGCCGCGGAAGGCGCGGTACGCCTCGGCGCGGTCGGTCTCGTTCCCGGTCGCAAGCAGGGTCGTGCGAAAGCGCTCGGCCGTCGGCTTGTGCCACGGGCTGCCGGCCTCCTCGAACGCCGCCCAGGTGTCGGCGTCCATCGTTTCCGACCAGAGGTAGGAATAATAGCCGGCCGAATAAGCGTCCGAGGAGAACAGGTGATTGAACTGCGGCAGGCGGTGCCGCATCACCATTTCCCTTGGCATGCCGAGCTTCGCCAGCGCTTCCCGCTCGAACCGGTCGGCATCCACCGCGCCGTTGGGGTCGGTGTGGAGCATCATGTCGACCAGCGCGGAGGAGAGATATTCAACCGTGGCGAAGCCCTGGTTGAACGTTTCCGACTTCTTGATCTTGTCGATCAGCGCCTGCGGCATCGCCTGGCCCGTCTTGTAATGGCGCGCGAACTTGTCGAGCACTTCACGCGTCAGCAGCCAATTCTCGTTCACCTGGCTCGGATATTCGACGAAGTCACGCGGCGTCCCGAGCAGGCTCGGATAGTGGACGTTCGAGAGCAACGAGTGCAGCCCGTGGCCGAACTCGTGGAACAAGGTCTCGGCATCGTTGAGGCTGATCAGCACGGGCTCGCCCGGCCCCGGCTTGGTGAAGTTGTTGTTGTTGGACGAAAGCACGATCCTGTCGCCCATGAAGCCTGAGCGGCTGCGATAGCTCGTCGCCCAGGCGCCCGAGCGCTTACCCTCGCGAGCATAATTGTCCATGTAGAACAGGCCGACGACGTCGCCGCTCTTGCGGTCGCGCACTTCGAAGGTGCGGACGTCCGCCTCGAACACCGGAACCGCGCCCGTATTCTCCTTGAAATCGAGATCGTAAAGCTGCCCCGCTGCCCAGAACATGCCGTTGATCATGTTCGAAAGCTCGAAATAGGGCTTAATCTCGTCCTGGCTGAGATTGTACCGCTCTTTCCGGACCTTCTCCATGTAATAGCGATAGTCCCAAGGCTCGATCGTGACCTTGGCGCCCGATTTGTTGGCAAGCGCCTGCATGTCGCGCACTTCCTCTTTGACGCGTGCGACCGCCGCCGGCCAGACGCGCATCATGAGGTCCATGCCCTTGGCCGGGCTCTTCGCCATCGTATCCTGCATGCGCCATTCGGCATGATTGGCAAAGCCGAGCAGCCTGGCGCGATCGGCGCGAAGCTTCACGATCTGCGCGATGGTCGCGTTGGTATCGCTCGCCCCTCCATTGTCGCCGCGATTGGCGAAGGCGCGGAACACCCGCTCGCGAAGCGCGCGGTTGTCGGCAAAGGTCAGCACCGGCTCGACGGCCGAGCGCGTGTTCTTGATGGCATAAGCGCCGGCGGGCATGTTCTGCGCCTTGGCGGCCGCGGCAGCGGCATTCTTCACGTCCTGCGGCACGCCCTTCATCTCGGCTTCGCTTACCTGGATGTAAGTGCTCTCGTCGGCGAGCACCTTCTCGCTGAAGGTCGCGAACAAGGTCGCCAGCTGCTGGTTGTGGGCCGACAGCTGCTGCTTCTGCTCCGGGCTGAGGTTGGCGCCGCGGCGGACGAAGGATTCGTAGAGCCGGGTGACGAGCCGCTGCTGCTTTGGGTCGAGCCCGGATGTCTCCCGCGCCTCGTAAACGGCCTTGATCCGCGCGAAGAGCTTGGGATCGAGGGTGATCTCATCCGATGCTGCGGCAAGCTTGGGCTGCCATTCCCGCTCGAGCGCCTGGTAGGCGGGGTTGGTGACGTTGCTCGTCATGACACCGAATACGCCGTTGACACGGCCCAGCCGCTCGCCTGCACGCTCGTAAGCCTCGACCGTGTTCTGAAAAGTCGGCGCGGCGCTATCATTGACGATTGCGTTCATTTCGCGGCGACGCTCGTCGATCGCGAACTGGAAGGCTTCGCCGAAAATCTCGGGCTTCACCTGGTCCCAGGGCGGGACGCCTTCGTAAGGCCCGGTCCACTCGGCGAGCAAAATATTGCTCGGCACCGCCGGCGCAGCTTCGGCCGGCGCTGCCGCCGCGGGAGCCGCTGCAGCGGCGGTTTCGGTTTGGGCGCGCGTTTCAGTCCCCGTGTCAGTCATCGTGGTGCAACCGCCCAGCGCGAGCGCAGCTGCGCTCGCCAGAAGAAAAGCCTTCAACTCGTCTCTCCATATGATGTCGCGACGCAGGGCTGCGGCGCGTCGATTTCTTGCGCGGCCTATATAGGAACGCGGCTTAACCTGCGGCAACTCCGGTCGGGTCTCGTGAAGTTCGGTTGCATGGTCATTGCGAGGAGCAAAGCGACGCGGCAATCTAGGTCAGCGCGGAGGCTGGATTGCTTCGCTCTGCTCGCAATGACCTGGTGGTCATCTGAACTCGTTCCGCTCTCAGTTCCTTGCGCAGCAGCAAGGCTGGCCCAACTCGCCTCTATTTCCCGCGCCCGGGAACAAGCCTTCGCGGATCGGGTTCTCGCGCCGCCACGCCTTCGGAGCCTGCCCATGCCCTCCCCTTCCCTTCCCCTGCTGAGGCGCCTGGGATTCAGCGTTGGCGCGACACTGCTCCTGCTCGCCGCGGCGCCTGCCGCCGCTGCCAACCCCGAGCAAGTGCAGGATCTCGGGCCCAAGAAGCGCCAATGGTCGCTCGAATATGTCGGCCAGTTCGGCAGCGCCAATGGCAGCGACGAAGGGCGGCAGCATTCGGGCGAGCTTTACTACGCGATCAGCGACAGCCTCGTCATCGGCGGCGAGACGCAGCTCAGCTATCGGAGCGGTCCGCTGGTCAACCGAGACGGCTTGTTCTTCGATTATGACAGCGTCATCGCGCTTCTCCGCTTCAGCGATGTCGAAAAGGACCCCGTCGGTGCCGGGCTGTGGCTGCAGGCTGCGCTCGACAGCGACGGCGAGGTGGCCCGCCTGGAGACGCGCTTCATTCTCGAGAAGAAGACCGATGCGTGGCGGACGGCGGCGAACGCCATGCTCCGGCGCGTCAACGAGGAAGAGGAGGAAGGAACCCTCCTCGCTTATAGCGGCCGGATCAGCCATGCCGTCGCGCCGAACGTCTGGCTCGGCGCTGAAGCTTCGGGCCAGGCGGCTCGGATCAGCGGCTTCAGACGCGAGCCGCTCGACAGCGGCCATTATCTCGGCCCAAGCCTCGCTTTCGAGTTCCCGCTCGGCGGCCGCGCCGAAGCCCAGCTCGGGCTAAGCTATCTCCACCGCATCGACGAGGACGAGGGGCTGCGCAATGTAGCGCAGCTATCGGCGCAGCTCAGATTCTAGACCCGCGTCATCGCGAGGCGCGTTAGCGCCGCGGCGATCCAGGAGGCTGGGACAGAGCATGCTGCCGCTCTCAGGGGTCCCGCGGCGCCTAGACCCGTTCGGTTGAATTGAACCGGCAACGGGTCAATCTTCTTTTGTTTGCCGTGCTTTCCGAGCCGTCAGGTGATTCCACCTGACTGACAAGCACTCTAGATGATCGTGTCGGACAGGTCTGCCCACGTCCGGTTCATGCCCTCGATCAGCGCGAGTTTCTTGCCTCGGGATCCGGCTTTGATCTGCTTCTCACGCGCAATGGCCGTGAG
>JALYNE010000089.1 GCA_030773375.1 Pseudomonadota bacterium | reverse complement strand
CTTATCTGGACCGCGCTCGACCTTCGAGCTCTCGCACGCAGCCCCTCCGCCCGCCCGGCTCGAGTAACGGTGGGAGCCGCCTGGGCGTTCTCGCTTCTCGGGCTCCAGTTGATGTTCGGCGCCTACGTGGCCGGCCTCGATGCCGGCTATGCCTTCAACAGCTGGCCCAAAATGGGCGGAGAATGGTTCCCTTCCGAAACCCCGATGCTGGAGCCCTTCCTGACGAACTTCGTCGACAACGCAGTTGTGGTGCAGTTCGTCCACCGTTGGCTTGCCTGGATCGTCGCGGCCGCCGCGCTCGCGCTTGCCGCTTGCGCCTGGGCGCGGCGGCTTCACCTCGCCGCCACCGCTGTGATCGTCACCGTCTTCCTCCAGATCCTGCTCGGCGTCGCCACCTTGGTGAGCGGCGTCGAGCTGTGGTTGGCAGTTGCTCACCAGGCCATGGCCGCCCTCCTCCTCGCCGCCATCGTCTGCGCCGCCCATGCGCTCGGCACCGGCAGGCGCCAGTCCGCATCAACGAGATCGTCACCGTCTACGCCACGTTCGGCAGCCATGAGGACGCCGTCCGCGTGGCGCGCGCGCTGGTCGAGGAAGGGATCGCCGCCTGCGCCAACATCCTCGCGCCCTGCCGGTCGATCTACCGCTGGCAAGGCAAGGTCGAGGAAGCCGAAGAAGTGCCGGCCCTGTTCAAGGTGGCAGCCGCAGGCGCGAACGCCGCGATCGCCCGGATCGGCGATTTGCACAGCTACGACGTGCCCGCCGCGGTCGTCTGGCCGATCGCCGAGACCAGCCATAGCTACCGTGAGTGGGTGCTGACCGAAACAACGCGGTAACATAGTACCACCCGGCAAACCGGCGAGTTTGCTTGACTTCCGGGGCCTCGGCTGTCATTTGCCGTTCAGCAGCGCCGCCCCTCATCCGGGCGGCGTCGTTCATTCAAGACAAGAGGTCCGGGCCATGAAGGCGCTGATGAAGACCACCAAGGCCGCCAAGCCGGCCGAGGTGGAAAAGAAGTGGCATCTGATCGATGCCGACGGGCTGGTGGTCGGGCGCGTTGCCACCATCATCGCCAATATTTTGCGCGGCAAGCACAAGCCGAGCTTCACGCCGCACGCCGACATGGGGGACCATGTCGTCGTCATCAACGTCGACAAGGTGCGCTTCACGGGCAACAAGCGCAACGAGAAGACCTATTACAAGCACACCGGCTACGCGGGCGGCATCAAGTCCGTCACGGCCGACAAGGTTCTCGACGGCCGCTTCCCCGAGCGCGTGCTTGAAAAGGCGGTCGAGCGCATGATCCCGCGCGGCCCGCTTGGGCGCGACCAGATGCGCGCGCTTCACCTTTATGCCGGCACCGAGCACCCGCACGGCGGCCAGAGCCCTCAGTTCCTCGATGTCGCGGCGATGAACCGCAAGAACAAGGTTGGTGCCTGATGTCAGACAACCGTCAATCGCTTTCCGATCTCGGCCAGCTCGCTGGCGCTGCCGTTGCAAGTCCTGCCGCTGCTCCCGCGGGCGAGCCGGGCTTCTCTGCCCCGCCCGCCCAGGCCGAAGCGCCGCTGCGCGAACAACAGCTCGACAAGTTCGGCCGCGCATATGCGACCGGCCGCCGGAAGGACGCCGTCGCGCGCGTGTGGCTGAAGCCCGGCACCGGGCAGATCACCGTCAATGGCCGCGACCAGAGCATATATTTCGCACGCCCGACGCTCCGGCTCGTCATCAACCAACCGTTCGACGTCGCTGAGCGGCGCGGCCAATATGACGTCGTTTGCACCGTCACCGGCGGCGGCCTTTCCGGCCAGGCCGGCGCGGTCAAGCACGGCATTGCACAGGCGCTCACGCGCTTCGAGCCGGCGCTCCGCACCGACGTCAAGCGCGCTGGCTTTCTCACCCGCGATCCGCGTGTGGTGGAGCGCAAGAAGTACGGCCGCGCAAAGGCCCGCCGCAGCTTCCAGTTCTCCAAGCGCTAAACACCCTCACACGAATCAAAGGGCGGTCCGGAGCCTTCCGGGCCGCCTTTTTTTCGCTATCTGCTCTCGCTGTAGGGCGGCACGGTTTCGGCCATCGGATCGAGCCGAACGCTGAGCGCCACGCCTGCGGCGCCGATCACCAGCACTCCCGCCGCGGCGGCGAAAGCGCGCCCATTCGCTGCGCGCTTCAGCAGCGGCCAGATGAGGAGCGCGAACAAAAGCGCATAAAGCGCCATCACTTCCGGAGTCTTCGCGCCGATCCCGAGAAAGGTGAAGTGCGCCAGATAGAGGGTGTGCCCGCCCCCTACGATCGCGAGTAGCGCCAGCAGCGCAGGCACGCGCAGCCGCCGCAGTTCGGGATCCAACTGCGCGGCGGCGGCCATAGCGAGGCCGCAAAGTGCAAGCGGCCAAGCGAGCACGGGCGCTGCGGTCGGGGCAAAGAGCTGCGTCGCCAGCGCCAGCACGGCAACCGGCGCCGCGATCCCGAACCAGCCGGCCCAAAGACCAAGCGGTCGGGCAGGAACGAGGAGCGCCGAAAGCGCCGCTACAGTGCCAATTCCGAGCAGAATGAGCGCAAAGCCGCCGGCTGCAGCGCCCATGAGCGTGAGCAGCATTGCAGGAGCGGCTGCCGCCAGCCCATGGCGAGGCCGCGCAGCGATGACGGCCAGCGCCAATGCGGCCACGCAGAGGCAGGCGGCCTGGAGCTCCAAGCGCGGCAGTGCCGCCAGGCGGTCGTAATAGTTGGTCTTGCCGCCGCTGCCCGAAAAAAGGTTTGCGACCTTCAGCAGCAGCACCGAGTGGGTAAGCAGCGCCAGCGCCAGCGCAGCGCCGCGAAGGGCGCGGCGCCCGTCCATCCGCACCTTGGCCCAGGCAAAGGCGAACAGGGCAGCCGAGACGGCCAGCACGGCCCAGCCGGCGATCGGTGAATAGGCGATGACGAAAAGCCCGAGCACGTCCCCGAACACAGCGTCTTCCGCCTTTTGGGGAAGAGCGGGTGCGAAGGCGAGCGCCCGCGTCACGCCGAGCGCCTGCCCGCCCAAATCCTGCAGGGTGGCAGGATCCAGCAGGTGCGGCGTAGAAGCCGGCGAATGGTAAAGCCGCGCCTCTCCGATGAAGGCGAAATTGAAGCCGGCAATGCCGCGCCGCTTGGGAATTGTGAAATCAGTCCTGTTCGGCATCAGCTCGTAAATGAGCACGGCCAGGGAATTGGATGATGGCCGCGAAACCGAGCGCCGGTAGAGCCCCATCATCTCGCCGTTGCCGCGCCCGGTCTCGAACATCGCCGTGCGCCCGCCGCCGCCTCTCGACTCCATGTTGACTACCGCCCCGATGCGCTGCGCCAGCGGGTGCCGCTCAAAGAAGCTCTCGGCGCCAACGAGGCCGAGTTCCTCGGCATCGGTGAAAAGCACGACGAGGTCGCGCTCGAGCTGGCCTTGTGCCTTGACTGCGCGCACGGTTTCCAGCGCCGCAGCGACACCCGCCGCGTCGTCGGCTGCTCCCGGCGAGCCCCAGACGCTGTCATAGTGCGCCATGAGGAGGATCGCCGGCCGCTGCCGGTCCCGCCCGGTCAGGACGCCGATTACGTTCACCGCCTGGCTGGCGCCGGCGGCGGGGCCGCCCCAGTTCAGGAGCTTCTTGACGCTGCGTTTGGGAAGCGGCGTTGCCTGGCTCTGAGCCGCCATGCCGAGCTGGCGCAAACGGGCCAGCAAATAGGCCCGCACGCGCGCATTTTCGGCCGATCCGGTGGGCCGCGGTGCACGCGCGATCGCGCGGACGTCAGCCATCGCTCTCAATGCCGAGAACGTGTCGGCGGGCGCATATGCCGGCTTGGCCGCTGGCGGCTGACTCGCGGCAAAGCCGATCAGCAATGCGCCGAGGAGCGCCGCCAGGGCGAGCGCGAGGTGGCGCACAGCATGGGTCAGCTTTGCTGCAGATCCTTCAGGAAAGCGCGGATCCGCTTGGCGTTCATGCCCACATCGCTCCCCCCAATGCGGCTGATCGAGCGCATGTCGACGAGCGAGCCGCCTTGGCCATCGGGGCGAGCGCGCAGCACCACGTCATCCTTGAACCGGAAGAACAAGCTCGTTTCCGTCGCCTCTAATGTCCCCGCAGCTGGATCTGCTTTGGCCAGCTCCCATCCTCGCTCGCGCGCAAGCCCCTCGGCACGGCGGATCGTCTCGACGGGAGCCCAGGGCACGCGGATGGTTCTGAGGTCGCCATAGGCTTGACGATGAATCGCTTTCCAGCGGCTTTTCGGATCCAAAGCCTTGAGCCTCGGATCGTCATTGTCCGGGATCTTTTCCAGATTGTCCTCGCGCACTTTCAGCGCCGAGAATTGTGGCAGATCCTCGAGGTTGGTCGCGGCATCGTGGATCGCGGGTACCGTCCGCGCAGTCCGGATCTGCGCGCCGAGGTACAGCACGAAACCCAGCGACAGCACCAGGGCAACTAGATTGAGCCCGGCAAGCTTCGCCCCCTTCGCCCGCCGCGCGAGCACCAGTGCAACCAGCGCGGCAAGGCCGCCAGCAATGGCAGCGAAAAACGCGTAGCGGAGGATCGTGAAGCCGATCCGGAAGTGCCAGATTCCCTGTCCGCTCCCCAGAGCCGCGATCAGCGCCGCGACCACGGCGCCGACGCTCAAAATCAGCGCAAGCCTGGTCAGCCGTCGCACCCAGGCTCCTTTTGCAACTGCTTCCGCCATGCTTTCTCCCCTTTTTTTGCCTGTTTGGGCGTAAGCGGGGCGGGCCGCAAGTGTGGAACATCGGCACGTGCGCTTCCGTTGTCGGGCGGTGCAGAGGACCCTAGCGGCCGTGTCGTCCTCTTACACCGCGCTCGTCGAAGCGATACGCGCCCGGCGAAGCATCCTTTTTGCCGGCGCGAACCTGGCACTATTCGGGACGGGAATAGGATCGTCCGGCATCCTTCGTCTTTACGCCCACCCGCGATCCCGTCCGTGATGCGGTGCTCGAACAATGGGGAATCACAGTGCTCACCAACGAGGAAGCAACGCCCGAAGCGGCGCTTCTTTCGTTCCTCGAACGCCTCGCCGCCGACGTGCGGGGGGAGCGCGATTTGGCCTAGACCCGCCGCCGCCCGGCTTCCATGCACGCGGGCTCGTCCGCCAAGGAACCGGAGAGTGCGCGCCCCTGTTTACCTCCTAAAGAAAACAGGATCTCTGCCATGGCCGACGAAAAGCAACCCAACGCAGGAACCAACACCAGCGACAATCCGACCTCCTTGGGCCAAGCAGGCGACGTCGCTCGCGGGGATCCCGAAGAAATCGAAAAGCTGAACGGCCGCATGGGCGGCGGCGATTCCGGCGGCGGGGCTTATCCCAACCCGCACTCGGGCAAGCCCGGCGGCGAAAAAGAAGGCTATATGGGCCATGGCGGTCAGACCGACATGCCCTATTACGGCAGTGGCCAGCTTGGGGAGAAGGAACTCGGGTCCAACCCCAATTCGCCAGCCAACAAGACGAGCTCCGGGAACGACGAATAAGGACCTCTCTGCGGCCCCGTTTCGTGCCGTTTCCTCAAAGGGGTGCATGCTCCTTCGCGTTGACCGCTCGCCCCGGCTCGTGCCAATCGCGCGTGGATGGACCAGAGTTCAGGCCCGGATCCCCGCCTGGCGCACATGCCACCCGAGGAGCTGAAGGCGGCGATGAGGAAGCTCGGCTGCCGCACGCAGAACGACCTTGCTGCCGCGATCGGCGTCAGCCGCTCGTCGGTGAGCTTATGGCTCGAAGGCAAGATCGGCGTTCCCCGCCCCGTGGCCATGCTGATCCGGATGCTCGTCTCCGCACAGCGCCGCGAATATTGAGCCGATCAGAACGCGTGCCGCTAGAGTGCTTTCAAGTGAGATGGAATCACCTGACGGCTCGGAAAGCACGGCAACAAAGGAAACTGGACTCGTTCCCGGTTCGATCCAACCGGGAACGAGTCTATGTCAGCAGCGAGAGCAGATCGATGCAAGCGCTTTGCCCGACCTTCAAGTCAGCCCTGCTCGGCATGAAAGCTTTGCTGTTTGATTCGCCTGGGGCGATCCGAAAGGCGCGGAAACAGAGGTGTGAAGGCGCCGATCAGGAAGTCGGCCCTGGCGAGGCGGCTGATTGCGGGCTGCAAGGCATCATGTCGCCTCCCTCTGATTTCAATTGAAGCCAGCACAGGCTCACGGCCTTTTGCGTCGGCCATGCAGTCTGCTGGCACCGGCGGCCGCTTCGTCCACACAAGCCGCTTTCCATTTGGTATTTCGATCCAGCGTGAGCCCCATTTGATCATGTGGAGATCGCATCTTCTGCAGCTGCTGAAGTAGACGCCGTTGATTGTGACCTGGCTTGGTCGGACGGAGTGGTCGAAGACCCGGCATAAAGTGCGCATCATCATTGCTGATTGGTACGGTTCATGCCCCGCCTTGCGCTAGACGAAGTTATACTATCCCGAAGTAGGTAATTTACGGGATCGCCGGCTCGGAGCGCCGCAGGCTAGACAAGGGGGGCTCCTTTGCTTTGTCTGCCCCAGCGTGCTTTCAGGGCTGGCAATTCGGATGGAGGTTCCGGCCAACTCTCACGCCCTCCACCTGGACCTCGCGGAGTGCGGCGACGACACCGGGCGGGGGCGCCTCGACGCAAGAGAAGGTCTCCAGGTCGGCAGGCATCTCGAATTCCGCCAGGCCGCGCTGCCGCCTTATATGCTGCTCCCACCGGTCCATAGCCTCGCCGATCTCCAGCAATATCGCAAGTTGGCACGTTCTTATCCGCTGAGCGGGACTGAGGGGGCGCTGTCTTGGCTGATGTGCTATTAGGTGCATCAATGACCGTGCAGAAGCTCTCAGATAAGCAGCTTGGTTCGATGATCTCGAATTATCGAGCCCGAGGGGTCTCAGAAGGAGGGCGATGGTCGCTGAGCGAGCTTCTCCTTGAGGAACGAAGACGGAAGCCGACCGCATTCCCGCCGCGAGACGTGGCGTCCACCATCATCAGGTTGAGCCAAGAGTCTCCTGATGGACTCGTTTCTTATCATGATATTTGGCGGGCGTTCCTGCCCGAGCGGGAGTGGAAGGGGAATGCTCCTAGAAAGATTCTAGCCGATGCGCTCTACAGGGTGATCGGCTATTGCGTGGAACATCGCCTCCCAATCCTGACCGTATTGGTGGTGCGAAAGAGCGAACGCCGTCTCTCTCCGGAGGCTGTGGAGCACATCTACAACGAGAGCCGCGAAATGGGGGTGGATGTCGGGCCTAGCCCCGTCGCCTTCGTGGAAAGCGAACGCGCCAAAGCGCTGCGACTGCGTATCGATCAGATGCCATCAGCCGACACCCAGCAACAGCGCACCCGCATCCGAGGTGATCGCCCCGCCCTCGAAAGAAGCTGTCACCGACCGTCTTTTTACAGGTGCAAACTCGAACTGAATCGGATTACACTCTGTCTGCATCGGGGAGCTCCTCTGCGTTCAGCTAAGACTTTGTCGCAAAAGAACTTTGGCACACCCAGAGCCCCGATGCACCCCACCTCAATGAGAAATCCGGGCTAGCCTGACCCCAACTGAGTTCTTTGACCGTGCCGCAGTCGAAGCCTACCTCGCGCGGGTTGATGACCCAGCGGAAGCGGATTGGTCCTTTGTGTCGCGCTATTATGACAACACCAACTACGGGCATCTCGTCGCATCTGGACAGGTGGTGGTCGTCAATGCCTGCGCCTACCGCAGTCCGAAGCTCAGAGAGGAGAAAGCCAATCAGGCGATGATCCGACACCTTCCATCCGCCATCTTCACTCGGCGCTGGCTCTTAGAAGCTGTGCTGCCGCTGGCTGCTAAGGGCGAGCGATTGGTAATCAACAACCGGGGCGGTCAGTGGCGGCTCGGTGCTGCTGCGAACGCACCCGGTGTGGTGAAAGACCCCTGTCCGGCAAGCCCCTACATAACCGGGGAGGCGCTGAAGGCTATGAACCGCTACCTTCATAAGCGGACTTGATGCTACTCGTGTGCGGCCAAGTCGCGCCGTTAGCGCCAATACCGCTCCCACCGCAGAGCATACCCGCTCCTCACCATCGCTCGGCTCAGATCGCCATGTCGCGGATGAACGCACCACGCCGCCGTCCGCGATCCTCCTGCGGAGCGCTCGCTGCGGCAGCGTAGCGGCGGCCCCTGAACGAGAATGTGACCGGTCGAGGCCACGCCTTTTCTGCGCCCGATTAGGCTGACGAGATGGTCACGAGCCGCAACCCCGCTGGCGCGCGGGCATGGGTGATTGGGTCGGCAGGTGCGTCTTCTTGCGAGCGGCGGTGGCCGCACAGACGGCGACCTCCTGCTAATCAGTCCCAGATGATGACGAACTTGTTCATGAAGGCTCCCTCGACCGCACGTCGACTGCTCCTCTGAACCTCGGCCATCTAACGTCGAACCGTCCCCTGAGGCTGTGGCCCTGTGTGCGGAGTGGCCCGAGGTTCGGCATCGGCTGAAGGGGGTTCTCTCGGGCGATGAGGTTCAGACTTGGCTGCTCCACAACGTCCAGCGAGGCTTCGCCCACCTTCGCGGGGGGACTGAGGTCGTGATGCGCTTCGAGGATGATGGCGAGGACGACAAGCTCGTGCGAGAGTGGGTGGGAGAGCGGGAGCCCTGAGCGACCGTGACCTTTCGATGGATGGAAAGGCGCATGTTGCCGTCGAGCTACCCAAGACTGCCAAATATCCGCTCATTTTCTTGATTTTAACCGCAGCCGTCTCAGCGACCGGAAGCGACAGAGTAGAAACAGCGCTGGAGAGGCAAGTTGCAATCGGACAAGCCGTTGTGGATGCCGCTGACGCAGACCTCAGCCTCATAGACCAGTCGTTGCTGGGGATGCACCGCGCTCTCGGCGCCGGTGGTCCGAACGTCGCGCAAGCAGTAGATGCGGCGTTCGAACCGCTTCGCCGGAAACACCCCGACCCACGGGTTACCTACACAGGTGAGCGAGACCGGTGCCGTGTTCTCGAAGCCACGTTAGACCTTCGATGGGCCGCTAATGATCGTAAGCGGAAGGCGCTTAGGTTTATCGAGCGCGCGCTGGATCGTCATGCGCTCTATTCCTCATTAAGGGCAAACCACACTTTCGCGGCTATGAAGAACGAGCCGATGTCTGAAGCCGACATCCAAGACGCTTTCATGACGGTCATTAACAGTCCGGAGAACAGTTCTCTCGACGTGAGTGAACTCGATCTTGTGCCTACGGCTTCCAAGGATGAGTGCTCCTCGAAACCTTGATCTAGGCAACTATGTGCTGGAGCGATCTCTGGAACCAGCAGCTTCAGCAGCAGCAACGCAGCGGCGCTCGCGCGACTCAAGGGGTGCAGGTGTAGGTCTGCCCCTGAGCCACGACACTCGCGATGGCGAGGAGCAACATCAAAGCGCAGTCTCCTTCGAAGCCGCCCGCAGCTTCACCGCCAGCCCGAAGTGATCGCTCAGCTTCTCGCCGGAAGGGCCGACCGGAGATAATCCGACGACTTCCTCCGCCACGAGGTCGGGGGTGTGCGCCACGTGATCGATGGCATACCCGCCAAGCGGCGCGATCTCTCCTGCGGTCGCTAGATCGAAGCGACGCAGGATGGCCGCATCGAGAGCTTCATAAGCCTCTACGGGCGCTGTCCGTCTCGGGATTGCCTGATTGTAGTCGCCGACAACGAGGCTCCTGCTGCCGTGCGGCTGCAAAGCCTCGCGAACTCCTTCGAGATACTGAAGGTGATCCTCCCAGCGCTTCCGATCACGTCTCCCCGTCACAACGTGAGCCCCGGACCACGGGATGCAGACGCCCACCACCAGTAACTCGCCAGCGGGCGTCTCTGTGCGTCCGGCGATATACCGCCCCGTCGTCAGAGCAGGATGCCCGACCCGGTCCTCCTCGCGCCACGGCTGCTTGCTCCAAAGGAGCACCTTCCGCCGGTTACCCTTCAAGGCGTAGCCGTAGTCGCCTTCGGCCTCGATCACGTGGCCAGTATTGCGAAGGAAGTCTGCGGGAGCCTCGGTGAGGCAGATCACGTCGGGATCATGCGCGAAGATGCGTTGGCGGATGATCTCAGCCGCTTTGGAGGTGGTATGCCGCCACTCCACGTTCCATGTGACGATGCTCAGGTGCGGCGTCACAGTAATCCTCACGCGACGACATTGTGCTGGAGAACCATCAGAGCACCGATTGGTCGAGCTTCAGGTGAGCCCCCGAGATGCCGTGCCGCTCCAACTCGCAGCGTATCGCTTGTGCCACGGCATTCCTGATCTCACGGCTCATATGCGCATCCTCATGCCCACAAAGGGCTAGTACCTCTGCACAGAGGATTTGACTGGTTGGGCCGGGTGTAGGACCGGCAGGCGTTCGGGGTCGACGAGCACTTCGATGCTGCGGGCGGTGCCTGGCTGGCGGCGGATCAGCCCGGCGCGCTCG
>JALYNE010000088.1 GCA_030773375.1 Pseudomonadota bacterium | reverse complement strand
CGACCGGACGCCGGATCGCGGTGCGGCTCGTGAAAGGGGCTTATTGGGACAGCGAGATCAAGCATACGCAGGAGCAGGGCCTTTCGGATTACCCGCTCTTCACCCGAAAGGCGGCAACGGACGTCTCGTATCTCGCCTGCGCCAAGGACATGCTCGCGGCCAGGAATATCTATCCGGCCTTTGCCACGCACAACGCACTCACGGTTGCGACCATCCTCGAATGGGCCGGGACCAGCCGCGATTTGGAATTCCAGCGGCTCCACGGCATGGGCGAGGGGCTTTACGAGAAACTCGTACGCGACGAGGGTTACCGGACCCGCATCTACGCGCCGGTGGGCGGGCACCGCGACCTGCTGGCGTATCTGGTCCGGCGGCTCCTTGAGAATGGCGCCAATTCGAGCTTCGTTCACCAGCTCGCCGACGAGCGGCTGACCGATGCCGAGATCCTCGCCGATCCCGTGACGAAGATCGCTGCGGTCGGCGGCAGCCGGCATCCCGCCATTCCGCTGCCGCGGGATCTCTTCGCGCCCGATCGGAAGAATAGTGAAGGGATAGACCTGAACGACCGCCAGGAACTGCAGCGCGTCGCCCGCGCCGTCCGTCAAAGCCCTGTCCCCTCGCGCGCGGCTGCTCGCGACAATAAGGGCTCCTACCCGCAGCCCCCGCGCGCACCAGCAGGCGACAGGCAAGTGGCGCAAGCAGCCGTTGATCGCGCGATCGGCGCGTTCGGCGCTTGGTCCAGCGCAGCTGTGGAGCATCGCGCCGCCTGCCTCGACAGACTCGCGGACCTGCTCGAGCGCGAACGTGACAATCTGATGGCGCTCTGCGTTGAGGAGGCGCGTAAAACCATAGCGGACGCGCTCGGCGAAGTGCGCGAGGCGGTCGACTTTTGCCGCTACTACGCGGCGCAGGCTCGTAAGGAGCTGAAGCCGGTCGAGCTTCCCGGGCCGACCGGAGAGCGTAACCTGCTCCACATGGAGGGGCGAGGTGTCTGGATCTGCATCGCGCCCTGGAATTTCCCGCTGGCGATCTTCCTCGGCCAGGTCACGGCGGCGCTGGTGACGGGAAATACGGCGGTTGCAAAGCCAGCCCCGCAGACGCCGGAGATCGCGGCTTATGCGGTCGGGCTCGCGCACAGCGCGGGCATCCCCGAAGATGCGCTCGTGCTCGCAGTCGGCGGGCCGGAAATGGGGCAGGCACTGGTTGAAGATGTTCGGATTTCCGGCATCGCCTTTACCGGCTCCACGGCCACGGCAAAGCGGATCGCGCGGACCTTGGTCGCCGACGACGAGCGGCCGCTCGTGCCGCTCATTGCAGAGACGGGCGGGATCAATGCGATGATCGTCGATTCCACAGCATTGCCGGAGCAGGTGGTGGTGGACGTCGTCACCTCCGCCTTCCGGTCCGCCGGCCAGCGCTGCTCGGCGCTTCGAGTGCTACTTCTTCAGGAGGAGATTGCCGATCGAACGCTGGAGATGCTCGCGGGCGCGATGGACACGCTCGTGGTGGGCGACCCCGCCGACCCGAGGACCGACGTCGGACCGGTGATCGACGTCGGCGCGTACGAGCGGTTGATGGGCCATCGTGCGGCAAGCCAGAATCGCTGGCTCAAGACGATTCCGGTTCCGGCGGAGGGGCTGTTCGTGCCGCCGACCTTGATCGGGGTCGATGAGGTCGAGGATGTCCGGAAGGAATGGTTTGGGCCGCTTCTCCACGTCACGACCTGGAAAGCCGGCCAGCTTGCCGAGACCGTGGCGCGCGTCAACGCCAGTGGCTTCGGCCTCACCATGGGTCTTCACAGCCGGATCGCGCGCGCGGCCGAAGCAGTGGAGGCGGTGGCGAAGGTGGGGAACCTCTACGTCAACCGCTCGATGATCGGCGCGATCGTCGGATCGCAGCCCTTCGGCGGGGAAGGCCTCTCCGGCACCGGACCCAAAGCGGGCGGGCCGCATTACTTGCCCCGCTTCTGCGCCGAGCGCGTGACCTCGACCGACACGACAAGTTCGGGCGGCAACGCGACCCTCTTGTCGCTGGAGGATGTGGGGCTTTAAGCCGTCGCCATTTGGCTCGTTCGCGGCAGATCGGGTCGCCTGAGAGCCCTCTCGGTCAGTCCCGTCGAAGAAACACCCCGCTCAGGTCTTTGCTGCTGTCGAGCGAGGTGAAACCCTGATCATCAATCTGGCGGGAGCCTCGAGGCCGCTTCCGCCCCCCGGGCTCTACGGATCGCAATCCGGCGCCGCGACCATTTTCACGTGCGGGTAGGGCATGACGAGCGTCCCGTCGGGCGCGGCGGTGAAGCTCGTCTGGGTCGGATAGGCGAATCTGATCCCGTGCTGGGCGAAGCTGTCCAGGATCTCGATGCAGATCGCGCTTCGGGTCGCGAAGGCATATTCGTAGTCGGCGGAATCGACGTCGAACTGCAGCTCGAAATCGAGGCTGGACGCGCCGAAAGCCACCATCCCGCACCGGACCATCAAAGCCTGCTCGCGGCGCGTGATGACGCCGCCGACGATCTCGGGAATGCGCGCGAGCTGTTCCGGCGAGGTCTGATAAACAACGCCGAAGCGAAGAACGAAGCGCCGCCGCGCCAGGTTGGAGAAATTGTGGATCTGCTTGTTGAGGAGATTTGTGTTCGAGATCACCACCTCTTCGCCATCCAGCGACCGGATGCGTGTTGTTTTGAGGCCGATATGCTCGACCGTGCCGTTCAGGAGATCGACCTTGATCCCGTCGCCCCGGCGAAATGGCTTGTCGAAGATGATCGCGAGCGCCGCGAAAAGGTCGGAGAAGATTCCCTGCGCCGCGAGCCCGATCGCGATGCCGCCAATGCCGAGGCCCGCGACCAGGCCGGTGACGTTGACGCCCAGATTGTCGAGGATGAGGATGATCGCGATGAGGAACAAGCTGACGGTCACGAGCAGGCGGATGATGCCGATCGCTGAGCCTAAGGTGCTGTGCGCTTCGTCTTCGCCCACCTTCTGCTGGACGAGGCCGAGGATCAGCTCGCGCGCCCAGATCGCCGCCTGAAGCGCCGCTGCCACCACGAACAATGTGCTGATTGCGCGGAGCAAGGTATGCGGAGTTTCTGCGTGCTCCGCCACAAGCTCGAGCGAGCACATGATGATGAAGAAGAGCGTGGTGCGGGAAAGCACCCGGCCGAAGATGGTCCGCCAGTCGATACCCCCGGGGCGGGTGGCAATCATTCGATACCCGAACCGACGGACGCCGACGAGCGCCAGCGCAATCACGCTCGCGATGCCCGCTGCAATCAGGATGTCGACGATGTTGCCGGCGAGCCAAATGGAGGCTTCGTTCGCCAGCCGGGTAGTCTTTTCCGACAGGTTCTGTGCGGCCTCGGTCATCGCCGGACCGTTGGCATTCGCGGCGGGAGGGATCAAGCGGCTTCCGCTTTGACCTTGGCTTCCGCTTCCGCCACGACTTCGGCTTCGGCTTGGGCCTTGCTGGTTCTCTTTGCTTTGGCCTTGGCTTCGACTTTGGCGTCCAGCTGTGCCTGCGCCTCGGGAAGGACTTCGAGGAACTCGATCAGGCCGCGTTCGGCGGAGCTCAGATGTTTCGTTGCGCGAGGAAGCTTCTTGGCACCAATGGCACCGGCATCCTTTGCCGCTTCAATAAGAGCCGGGTGGACATAAGATTTCCGGCTGATCGCGGGCGTGTTGCCGAGCGCTTCGGCGACCGGTTCCATGAGGCTCTTGAGCCGTATCTTGCTGGAGGCGGCCGCCTGACTCGCCATGCCCTCGAACGCGATCACGCTCGCGCCCCAGGTGCGAAAATCCTTTGCGGTAAAATCGTCGCCCATCGCTTCCTTGATGTAGGCGTTGACGTCGCTCGAGCTGACCGGACAAATCTCGCCTTCCTCATTCACGAACTCGAACAAATGCTGTCCGGGCAGATCCTGCGTGCGCTTTGCGATCCGAGCGAGGTTGCGGTCGTTGATGGCGACGCTTCTTTTGATGCCGTGCTTACCCGTGTAGGTGATCTTGAGCTTGCCGCGTTCGCGCTTGGCGTGGCGGTTGCGCAGCGTCGTTGCCCCGAAGCTTTTGTTCTGCGTCGCATATTCCTCATTGCCGACGCGCATGTGCGTGGTGTCGATGAGGCGCACGACAGCCGCAAGCACTGCCTCGCGGCTGGTGGATTTCCTCTTGATATCCTCCTCGATCCGCTTGCGAAGCTTCGGCAGCTTGCGGCCGAAGGCGGCGAGCCGCTCATATTTGCGGCTTTCCTGCTCGGCGCGGAAGTCGGGGTGGTAGCGATATTGCTTGCGCCCCTTGGAATCGTAGCCGACCGCTTGAAGGTGGCCGCTGGGATCGGGGCAGAACCAGCAGCGCTCATAGGCTGGCGGCATGCCGATGCTGTTCAGCCGCTCGATCTCTTCGCGATCCGTGATGCGATCGCCGCCCGCATCGAAATACATCCAGTAGCGGCCGCGGCGCTTGCGCGTGATCCCCGGACCTGAACCATCGATATAAGAAAGCATCCAGCGAGTCCTTTGGTAACACGGCGATAAATTCCTTGCGCCAATGCGCAGTTCCGCGAGTGCCGGAAGTCCATCGACCCAAGCTCTCAATCGGCAGTGTCGACCCACCGCGTAACGCAAAGGCAAGAATTTCCGTTCATGTAAGAGAGCCGACGCATTTCATTCGAACGCGAGGCTCGGCTCCCCATGCTCCTTTATCATTTCACGTCCCGCGAGAACCTATCCCAGATTGCCACAACCGGGCTCAGCCGCGGCATGGTTCCGGTCTCGCCGACTGAGGCCCGGAACGGCATATGGCTGACGACCGATCCCGGCCCGGGCGGGCATGGGCTGGAAAATGGCGGGAAGATCATGACCGAGCTTGACCGGCAGCAGGCTCTCGACTGGACCGGCGTTCTGCCGCTTCCCGGAACGCGCTTCCCAAAGCAGGGGCCGGTCCGGATCACGGTCGATCTCCCCACCAGTGATCGCAACCTCCACGAATGGCTGCCCTGGGCTCGCCAGAACCTCTCCCCGGAATGGCTCGCCGTGCTGCACTCGGTCGCGCTCGGCAATCTCAGAAAGGCGAAGACATGGCGGGTTTATTTCGGTGTGATTCCGCCCGAATCGTTTCTGGCAGTCGACAGCGAGGCTGATCACCCGACTGCCCGGTCGCTTCGGCGCGCCTGAGCCAGCGACGGTCCTTTGCCGGCGAGCGCCCTGGTCCGAGCAGCCGGGGGTGCTTGCCAAGTAATCGTTTCGTAAGGAGTGACCGGTAGGGACGGCACTGGTACGCGACTACCGGGGGGGCGGAGGCGAGCAAATCGCTTCCGCCTTTTTCTGTTCTCGGCCCGGCATTGCCGTCCAACGCTCTGCTCCGCCCGGTTAACCAGAACCTTCACAGCACTTGGAGCTTGTCGGGATAACGCCCGGCGCGGGATAGCGCGATCGAGGTTCGGGCCGCCGCTTCGTTCGGGAACGGGTACGGCCTAGACGCCGTTGGATCGGTTATCCCAAAGGAGGCGCACCATGGCTAAAATTTCGGAGGCCAGAGTTCTGGTCATCGCGACCGACGGTTTTGAGGACTCCGAACTGCTCGAGCCCATCCGGATCCTGAAGGAGCGGGGCGCGCAAGTGACGCTTGCTTCCCTCGAGAAACGCGAAATCCGTGGCGACAATGGCGCGCCCGCAATACCCGACGCCGACATCGCGGCGATCGACAGCAAGGATTTCGACGCACTCGTCCTTCCCGGCGGAACCAAGAACCCGGATGCGCTGAGGATGGTCGAGCAGGTCGTCTACACAGTCCGCAAATTTGCCGACGCCGGAAAGCCGGTCGCGGCGATATGCCACGGCCCGTGGTTGCTCATCGAAGCGGACGTGATACGCGGCCGATCCGTCACTGGCTGGCCCTCGATCCGCACCGACCTCAAGAACGCTGGCGCGAGCGTGGTCGACCGGCAAGTCGTCGTCGACGGCAACATCATCACCAGCCGCAAGCCCGAAGACATTCCTGCATTCACCGAGGCAGTGATCGGGCTGCTCGAGCGAGCGGACGCGCCCATGGAGACGGTTTAGCTGAATTTGGGGAGAAGGATGTCCCGGCCGGCAATGGCAATGATGCTTCAGGAGCGAGCGTCCGAAAAGGTCAGGCGAGAGCGAGTGGGTTGACGGCCCGTTAAACTTGTCGTGGCAAGTCAGCCCCATGCGCATCCTGCACGTGCTCGACCACAGTCTTCCATTGCACAGCGGATACACGTTCCGCACGCGCGCCATCCTCAAGGCGCAGCAAGCGCGGGGCTGGCAGGTCGCCTGCCTCACCGGCGCGAGGCACAGGGCTGATGGGCCGGATCCGGAGCTGATCGACGGTCTCCTGTTCCATCGCACGGCCCGGCCGGCAGAAGGTCCCTCGCCGCTCCGGGAGTGGCGCGAGATCCGCGCGCTGGCAAAGCACCTCGACCAGCTGGTCGTTAGGTGGCGTCCGGACCAGCTTCACGTTCATTCGCCGGTATTGAACGTGCTCGCCGCGCTGCAGGTCGCCAGGAGGCGCGGAGTGCCGCTGGTCTACGAGATCCGTGCCTTTTGGGAGGATGCGGCCGTCGGAAACGGTACCGGCAGCGAAGGATCGCCGCGATATCGGCTGACGCGGGCGCTGGAAAGCTACGCCGCCGCCCGCGCCGATGCGGTCGCGGTCATTTGCGAAGGTCTTCGAGCCGACCTCATCGCCCGCGGGATTGCGGCCGAAAAGATTATCGTTGCGCCAAACGGCGTCGATATGACCCTGTTCGGCAATCCACTGGCATCCGACACGAACTTCGCCCAAGAGCTCGGCCTCGCCGGGGCCGAC
Source organism: Pseudomonadota bacterium (assembly GCA_030773375.1). GTDB lineage: Bacteria > Pseudomonadota > Alphaproteobacteria > Sphingomonadales > Sphingomonadaceae > Allosphingosinicella. The sequence goes on along the minus strand of JALYNE010000088.1, from coordinate 3,591 downwards.
GTGGTTGGCTTCATCGGCTCCTTCTACGATTATGAGGGGATCGACGACTTGATCGCAGCCATGCCGCTGCTCCTTGAGCAAAGGCCGGCTGCGCACCTGCTCCTCGTCGGGGGCGGGCCGATGGAAGCGCGGTTGAAGGCGCAGGCGGAGCGGTCGCCCGCGGCCGAGCGCATCCGGTTCGTCGGCAGAGTCCCGCACCAGGAGGTGGATCGCTATTACAGCCTCATCGATGTTCTTGCCTATCCGCGCAAGGCCATGCGGCTCACCGAACTCGTAACTCCGCTGAAGCCACTCGAGGCGATGGCGCAGCGTAAGCTCGTCGCGGCTTCGAACGTCGGGGGACACCGGGAGCTGATCGAAGACGGCGTTACCGGCACGCTTTTCCCGGCCGGGGATCCAGCCGCGCTCGCCGGCGCGCTCGCTGCGATGTTCAACGATCGAGCTTCCTGGGACGAGCGGCGCGAAGCGGCACGGCGCTTCGTCGAGCGGGATCGTAACTGGTCGTCAAATATTTCGCGTTACGAACCGGTTTATCAAAGGCTGACGGGCAAGGCTCTGTAGATGGCAATGAAATTCGCAAAAGGTGCTTCTTCCCCGCTCGATGCTGCGATGGCGGCGCTGGCGGCGGGATCGGTGGCGTTCCTCATTTATGCGATGCCGGACCGGCAGTTCGGGGCTGTGGTGGAATTGAGCGGACTGCCGCGCCTGATCAGTGCTGCACAGCCGCCGCTTGGCACGACCGCCCGCTTGGCGGCGGTTGCAGCCGCCGCTCTGGGCACGTTCCTGCTCGTCTGGGCGATGCTTCGCGGGCTGGGGCGCAAGAAGCCGGTCCGGAAGGCGGAGCCCGAGCTGGAAGCCGAGCCACAGCGGAAGCGGAAGGTCGGGGCGATCGAAATCGCCCCTACGCCGAAAATCCGCCGGGCCGACGCGCATCCCGATGCGCCGGCGCCAAGGCCTATTTTTGCAGAGCATGACTTTGGCGAACCTGCCGGAGCGGAGCACGATTCCTTCCTGTCGTTCGACGAACATGGTGAGCTGACCGAAGAGGCGATCACCGACGAACCGCCGCTCGGGCCGATCGTGCGGAGCTTCGAGCCTGAGGGGCGCCGGCCGATCTTCGAACATCTGGATCTTGACGAACCGGCTGGCGCGGAGAACGAGCTCGCTGCTGTGGAAACGGAAGCCGAAGCCAACGTGCCCTCGCTTCAAGCGGAAGCCGAGGATGAACCTGCGTCTTTGCAGGAGGAGCCCCATTACGGCACGGCGTCCGAGATCGCCGACGCGCCTTCCGAACTCGATCCGGAACACGTCTCGACGGCGCCGTGGCTGCCCCCGGTCGTGGAACAGCTCGCCGAACCCGCCGAAGCGGAGGATCACGCGTTCGAGGAAGGCGAGGACAAGTTCGACACGCCAACGGAGACTGCCGAAGAGCCGCTCGAGCTGGGGTTCGAAAACGTTCCAACGGAGACTGCCGAAGAGCCGCTCGAGCTGGGGTTCGAAAACGTTCCCGCAATAGTGGTGCGCCCAACGGAAGCCCCGAACGCTGCGGAGGCCAGCATCCCAGAACTGGTGCAGCGTCTGGAAGCCGCACTTGTCCGCCGCAAGCGGAAGAGCTGGCCCGTAGCCGAGCCCGCGCGACCGGGCGCGGCCGGCGCCCCGCGGCATATCGACCAGCGGCTGCGCAGCGCCATCGACGACCTCCAGCAGCTCGCACGGCGCGGCTGACGGTTCCACATTGCTCCTTCTCCCCAGGGGAAGGGACGATGCGCGGGAGTGCCTGTTCGCGACAGCGGCGCGTCATTGTCCTTGGCGGCGATCGCGGAGCCAAAGCAGCACGGCGCCGAGGACACCAAAGGCGGCGCCCACAAGGAAGCCGATGCTGGGCTGTCCAACAAGGATCCCGCCGATCACCCCGGCGACGATCGCCGCTGCAAGCATGAATCCGCCCGCCTGCGTTCCTGTTTTCGGATCCCGATTCATGGCTTGCGTCATGGCAGGAGCGGAGTTCTTGCGCCAGCCGCACGGATGGTGAACGCGGCGTTCACGGCGCCAATGCGGCTTTTCGCAACCTTACTCAGCTAATCAGCGGCGCTAGAGAAAAGAAGTGGGGAAGTTTGCGTGCACCACCATGTCCACGTTCAGGACCGGGCGACGCTCAGGGAAGCAACGGAGCTCATCGCCGCCTTTGGCGAGCTCGCGCAGATGGAGGCGGCCTCGCGCGCCGACCGCAGCCGTTCGCTCGGCAATGTCGTCCACTTCTGCCATTGGCGGCAGGTCGAGCGGGCAATCCAGATGCTTCGGCTGGATGAGGTGACCGGCACCGTTCACTAACGGCGAGGTCCGCAATTCTGCGCTGGCGGAGTGGCCTGCTGGCGGCTAATTTAACCTTCATGTTGCAAGTCGCTGCGGGGCGGCCTGTCGTGCTTGTCCTGGCTGCCGTTGCCCTGCTCTCCCACCACCAACTGCATGCGCAGGATACAGATCCCCTTCGGGAGCTGGGCCAGCCGCTCGACCCTTCGGCGCCGCTCGATCCTCTGCCGGACCTCGGCGTCGACTGGCCGGACATGGAGCAGCGCGAAGAAGCCATTGCGGAGCGGCCCGAGACCAGCATCGCAGACGCCGCGGCCGAGCGTCCCTACCGAGTTCGGATCGACGGACTGGCAGCCGTCCCCGCCGAAGGGCTGACGGAGCAGTTCAGCCAGCTCTCCAAGCTGGAGGCGAACCGCGGCGATCCGGCGAACGCAGCCCAGATCGACCGGCGCGCGCGCGAGGACGCCGAGCTTCTGTCGGAGCTCCTGCGCGCTTACGGCTATTACGATGCGGAGGTGACCACCCGGGTCGAGGCGCCGGCCGGCGCGGCACCGCTCGAAGTCACGCTGGAGGCCGTGCCGGGGCAGCAATATCGCTTCGCCGAAGTGCGCCTGCCCGGCATCGAGCGCGCCGGTGCGGATGCGGAGCCCTTGCGCCAGGCATTCGGAATCGAACCGAACGAGCCGGTCAATGCCGCCGCGGTGACGAATGGCGAGCTGGCGTTGAGAGCAGAGCTCGGGCGGCGCGGTTATGCTTTCGCCGACCTGGGCTCGCTCGACGTTGCCGTTGACCATGCGACCCGCACCGCCACTTTGGTACTGCCGGTCGAGCCCAACGGAACGCGCCGGTTCGGTCGCTTCATTGTCGAGGGGCGACAGCTCTTCGACGCGGCGCATCTGCAAACGATTGCCCGTCTCGATCCCGGCGACACGCTTTCGACGCCGATGGTCGACGATCTTCGCCGGGCGCTGGTCGCGACGGGCCTGGTTTCCACCGTCACGATCCGTCCGGTTGCGCGCACGGGGAGCGACGTTGTGGATCTCGCAGTGGCCCTCGAGCGCGCGCCGCTGCGGACGGTCGCGGGTGAGGCCGGCTACGGGACGGGGGAAGGTGTTCGCCTCGAGCTCAGCTGGGAACATCGCAACCTCATCCGGCCGGAAGGCGCGGTTCGCTTCCGCGGGGTTGCCGGCACCGAGGAGCAGCTTCTTTCAGCAACGCTTCGCCGCAACAACTTCCGCCGGCGTGATCAGGTGCTGACCGGGCAGGTGGCGGTGAGCCACA